>DATGAX010000029.1:0-5684 GCA_035312965.1 Acidimicrobiales bacterium | reverse complement strand
CCAAGGAGGACCTGGGCGGCCCCGGCGTGGCCCTGGCCAGCGGGCTCATCCGCAACCCGGCGGACTCCGATCAGGACGCCCTGGACCAGATCCGCGACTACCTGTCGTACATGCCGTCGAGCGCCTGGTCTTGGCCTCCTCAGGAAGTCGGCCCGGACACCGGGCCCCGGCCCACCCCGGACCTGGAGACGCTGGTGCCGCGCGACGGCCGGCGGGCCTACGACGTCGGGCCGGTGATCTCGGAGCTGGTGGACGGCGGGGAGTGGTTCGAGGTGCAGCCCCGGTTCGGGCCCTCCATCGTCTGTGCCCTGGCCCGCCTGGGCGGCCACCCCGTGGCGGTGGTCGCCAACCAGCCGACCGTCCTGGCCGGCGCGGTGGACGCCGCCGCCGCCGACAAGGCCGCCCACTTCATCACGGTGGCGGACTCCTTCCACCTCCCCCTGCTCTTCGTCACCGACAACCCCGGGATGCTGCCCGGCTCGACCTCGGAGCGCCAAGGCGTCCTGCGCAGCGGCGGCCGCATGTTCGCCGCCGAGGCGCTGGCCACGACGCCGAAGATCAACCTCACGCTGCGCAAGGCCTACGGCTTCGGGTCGATGGTGATGGCCATGATCTCCCACGACGGCCAGGCCGGCATCTTCGCCTTCCCCGGCACCACGCTCGGAGCCATGGGGGCCGACGCCATGAGCCGGGCCCTCGGAGCGGGCGAGGACCGGGCCGCCGCCCTGAGGCAGGCCGAGCTGGAGGCCAGCTACCGGTCGGCCGAACGGCTCGGGTTCGACGAGATGATCGAGCCGGCCGAGGCCCGCGACACGGTCCTCGGCGCGCTGACCCGGGCCCTGATGCGCCGGCAGGTCCCTCCGCAGCCCGTGCTGCGGGTCGCCATCAACCCCTGAGAACCTAAGGTCACGGGTCATGACCGAACTGCGTGGATCGACCGCTTTGGTGACCGGAGCCACCGGCGGGCTGGGCCAGGCGATGGCCCGGGCCCTGCGCGACGCCGGCTGCCAGGTGGTGGTGACCGGCCGCCAGGCCGGGCCCCTGGACAAGGTCGCGGCCGACGTGGGCGGCCGCGCCGTGCTGGCCGACCTGGGCCGGCGGGAGGAGCTGCCCAGGCTGCTCGACGAGGCCGGGCCGCTCGACATCGTGGTGTTCAACGCCGCCCTGCCCGGTTCGGGCGAGCTCCCGAGCTGGGGCCAGGAGGAGATCGACCGGGCCCTCGAGGTCAACCTGGGCCATCCCCTCGCCATGACGCGGGCCCTGCTGCCCGGCTTCCTGGAACGGGCGTCGGGCCACTTCGTCTACATCTCGTCGCTGTCGGGCAAGGTGGCGTCCAAGGGGGCGTCGCTCTACAGCGCCACCAAGTTCGGGCTGCGCGGCTTCGCCCTCGGCCTGCGCTGCGACCTGCAGGGCACCGGCGTGGGCTGCTCCGTCATCAACCCGGGGTTCGTGCGCGACGCCGGCATGTTCGCCGACAGCGGGACCAAGCTGCCCTTCGGCGTGGGCACCGTCAGCCCGGCCCGGGTGTCCGCCGCGGTGCTCAAGGCGGTCCGGTCCAACCGGGCCGAGATCGACGTGGCGCCCATCGGCCTGCGGCTCGGGGCCATGATCGGCGGGCTGGCGCCCGGCATCTCCACCGCCGTGCAGGGCCGCTTCGGCGCCGACATCGCGCGCCAGATGGTCGAAGGCCAGCGCCACAAGCGGACCTGAAAGACGGGGGTCAGCCCACCATGCGGTTCAGCCCCTCCCAGAACGGCGCCCGCAGGTCCTTCTTGAGCACCTTGCCGCTGGGGTTGCGGGGCAGCTCGTCCAGCCAGCCCACGCTCGTCGGGCACTTGAAGCCGGCCAGCCGCTCCCGGCAGAAGGCGATGAGGTCCGCCTCGGCCAGCTCGCTCCCCGGCCGGCGCACCACCATGGCCCGCGGCGTCTCGCCCCACTTGTCGTCCGGGATGCCGATCACGGCCACGTCGGCCACGTCGGGATGCGACATGACCACGTTCTCGACCTCGGCCGGGTACACGTTCTCCCCGCCCGACACGATCATGTCCTTCACCCGGTCGTGGATGTAGAAGTAGCCGTCCTCGTCGCGGTAGCCGGCGTCGCCGGTGCGGAGCCACCCGTCGGCCCGGACCGTATCCGCCGTCTGCTCCGGCAGGTGCCAGTAGCCGGCCATCACGGTCGGGCCCTTGACCCAGATCTCCCCCACTTCGCCGGCCGGCTGCTCGGCGGCCGTGGTCGGGTCGACGATCTTCACCTCGACGCCCGGGATGGGGATCCCGCAGGAGCGCAGCCGGTGGCGGGCCGGCCCGTCCGGGTCGTGATCGGCCGCCGGGAGGTAGAGGACCGTGCCGGTGGACTCGGTCAGCCCGTAGGCCTGCACGAAGCGGCAGCCGAAGGTGCGGATGGCGGCGGCCAGCACCGTCTCGGAGATGGGCGAGGCCCCGTAGAGGATGGCCTCCAGCGTGCTCCAGTCCTGCTTCTCCACGTCGGGGACGGCGAGCATGAACTGCAGCACGGCGGGGACGATGAACCCGTGCGTCACCCTCTCGGCCAGCATCGTCTCCAACAGCCGCGGGGGCACGATCTCCCGCACCAGCACGTTGGTCGCCCCCTGCCAGAAGCCGGCCATGGCCCAGCCGGTGCCGCCTATGTGGTACAGCGGCATGGGGACCACGCTGACCGCGTCGGGTCCGAGCCCCATGATCTGCCGGTACAGATCCCGCCCGTCCGACAGGTTGGCCTGGGTCAGCTGCACCCCTTTGGGGCGACCCGTGGTGCCCGACGAGTACAGCTGGCAGGCGATGTCTTCGGGGGCGGCCTCGAAGCCCGGGTCGACCGGGTCCCGGGCGTCCCGCCAGGCCGCGAACACCGGCCACCCGCCGTCCCCGTCCCCGGCCCCCGGCCCGCCCCGCTCCCCTTCTCCCGAACCGATCACGATCCCCTGCACCCCCGGCAGGTCCGGCTGGATCTTGCGCAGCACCGGCACGAACTCCTCGCCGACCACGAAGACCTTGGCCTCGCTGTCGGAGACGATGAAGGCCACTTCGGGCGGAGCCAACCGGTAGTTGACCGGGCAGGGGACGGCCCCGATCTTGGCTGCCGCGACGAAGAGCTCGAGCTGCTCGGGGCTGTTCTTGTCGAGGTAGGCGACGCGGTCGCCGCGGCCCACTCCGAGGTCGGCCAGCCCCCGGGCGGCCCGGTTGCTCCGCTCGTCCAGCTCGGCGTACGTCATCTGCCCGCCGTCCCAGCGCAGCGCCGGGTGCCCGGGCCGGTGGGCGGCCCAGTGCCTCAGGCATCCGGCGATGATGGACGGCCTGGTGTCCTCGCTCATGGCCCGAGAGTAGGGCGGCTCCGCCGGGCGGACCGGGTGATCTGCCGTCTCACCGCGCCGCGTCAGAGATCAGCCCACACTCTCTCCATTAACGGCAACAAGTCGATGGTGGTGAAGCGCGACGTGTCGGGATGGCCGATGCGCTCGTTGACATAGGCCGCGGTGTGCCGGCGCAGCTCGCCGTCCACGTCGCCGGCCCGGCCGAGGAACCGGGCCGGCATCCCCTTCGCCTCGATCTCGAAACGGACCTGCTCCGGCCGCACCGGTTCGACGTCGATCACGATCTTGAGGGGCTCCGCGGTGCGCACGACCAGCCGCATGTCGATGGTGCCCGATGCCGCGTAGCGGTTGACGGTGCCCACCTTCACCTGCAGCGAGACGTCGACCGGCACCCGGACGGTGTAGGTGAGCGGCTCGGCCGCCTCCTCGTCGGCCTGGGGCTCGCCGATGCGGCCGTGGGCGTTGACCGTCGCCCGGCCGCCTGGTCCGGCCTTGATCGGGCCCAGCTCGACGCGGTCACCGGCGATGCGGGCGACTGCATCGACGACCCGCTCCGGCGTCACGGCCCGCAGGATGAACGCCTCCCCGAACGCCCGGTAGTCCAGTTGGCGCAAGGGCGGGCTCAGATCGTGAAGGCCAGGTTGCCGACGACCCGGCGGCCCAGCTCGGCGTCGCCGTCGATCGTCAACCCGCCGAAGGCCCCGGCCGCCACGTCCGCCGGGTCCACCCGGCCGCAGGCCAGCCGGGCGAAGGCGGTGGACGACAAGGTCACGGTCGTGGTCGGGGAGCCGACCGCGTCGACCACCCGGGCCCGTTCGGTCACCTCCACGTCGACCCGGCGGGGCGCCGGCCCGGTCAGCTCGATGCGGACGCTGGAACCGGTCGGGGCGCCGGCCTTCTTGCCCACGAGGAAGCCCGCCGCCCGGACGATCTCGTCGATGGCCTGCTCCGCCACCGGCCCCGTGTCGTGGCCGGGACGGCCGACCGCATCGCGGATGTCCTGCTCGTGCACCCAGCAGTCGAAGATCCGGATCTGCATGAAGCGGCGGTAGTCCGCCTGACCGATCGGCGTCCACGAGGGGGCGGCGAAGTCGTCTTCGGTCATGGCCGCCAACGCCTCCCGGCGGGCCGCGGTGACCTCGGCGAAGCGCTCCAGAACGTCCTTGCGGGGGACGCCGGCCTGCGCCGTCACCCACACCTCGTTGAACCCGCCGATCTGGTTGCGCACGTGCGCCAGGCCCTCCGGCGCCTCGACATCGGGGTTGGGCCGGCCCAGGAGCATGGACTCGGTGCCGATCACGTGGGCGTACTGGGCGGCCACCGGCCAGCCGGGGCAGGGGGTGGCCGTCGCCCAGAGCCCGTCGTCCAGGCTGTCCCCCAGGTCGGCGAGCGCCGTCCAGACCTCGTCGAGCTGGGCGACGAGACCGTCGCGGGAATTGTCCGCGCTCATGCGACCGGGGTCTGGATGGTCTGCCAGTCGCGGGCGTTGAGGTAGGGCGAGAACCCGGCCTGGATGTGGCGCCAGTCCTCCTCGGTCTTGGGCCGGCGCAGCTCGTAGAGGTGCGGGAAGGCCCGCCAGGCCGCCACCGCATCCCAGAGGCGCCCCGCTTCCTCGCCGGTCGGCGCCGGCGTGACGACCGGCCCGAAGAGCGTGGTCGGCTCGGGGCAGGTGTGGTCGGGATGGATGACCAGGGTGGGGACGCCGAAGCCCCCGAGGGCGACGACCTCATCGTGGTCGGTGCGCACGTCGTCGTGGGTGGTGGGATCGGCCGTGGCCGCGTCCACCAGGGCGGGGTCCTCGCCGATCTCGCGCAGCACGGCCCGCATCCCGTCGGGGCTGTGCACCTTGACCCCGTCCTCGTGGAGCATCCGGCCGGCCACCCGGTAGAACCGGTCGACGGCGGCGTTGCCGTCCGGTTCGGGACGGCGGCGCAGCAGGGCGGCGACCCGCAGCATCGACCATCCGTACGACCACTCCCGCTCCCATGGGTGCTTCTTGCCCGGTTGGCGGTTGACCTCTTCGAGAGAGAAGAAGCGCCATTGCACGGCCAGGTCCCTCTGGCCGGCGGCGGCGCGGATCCATACCGACGTCTGGTACGCCCACGGGCACATGACGTCGAAGTGGAAGTCGACCTGGGTAGTCATGGCAGCAACGGTATCCGGGCCGGCGCGGTCAAAGCGCCGCCGCCGGGATGGCGTCCACGACGGTCACGTCGTCGCCCGGCCGCACGGTTCCGGGCCGGCGCACCCAGCCGTACCAGCGGGCCCAGCCGGGATGCTCGTCATGGGCGATCCGGCGGAAGTCCCCGTCGGTGAACCACTGGGCCTGGTGGTGGCACGGCACCGCCGGCCA
>DATGAX010000028.1:0-5850 GCA_035312965.1 Acidimicrobiales bacterium | reverse complement strand
AGCCCAGGTCGATGTCGGTGAGGACGTCGCCCGAGATGACCAGGAACGGCTCGTCCAGCTCCTCCATGGCGTTGCGGACCGATCCGGCCGTGCCCAGCGGGGTCTCCTCGGTGGCGTAGACCATCCGGACGCCGAACTCCGATCCGTTACCGAAGTACGTGCGGATGGCGTTGGCCTGGAACGCCACCGTCACGACGATGTCCTCGAAGCCGTGCCGCTTGAGCAGGTCGATGATGTGCTCCATCATCGGCCGGTTGGCGATCGGCATCATCGGCTTGGGCTGGTTGGACGTGAGCGGGCGCAGCCGGGTGCCCTCGCCGCCCGCCATGATCACAGCCTTCACCCGGCGACCTCCCCCACCTGGCGGCCCTGGCGCACCCCGGCCACCGCCTTCGGTACGTAGGTGAACACCGCATACCACCCGAGGACCAGCCCCGGAACGGCGCAGATCCAGGCCAGCACCTCGGCGACCCGGTGCCAGTCGTCGTTGGCGTGGCCGGCCAGGAACAACGGGAGTGCAGCCATGAGACCGAACGTACCCGCCTTCCCCGCCCAGACAACGTCCATGCGCCGCCCCCCCAGGGCGGCAACGGCGAGAAAGCCGGCCGCCACCAGGCCTTCCCGGATGATGGCGGCCGGCCCGACCCACAGCGGCACCGCCCCGAGGGCGATGATCGAGATCGACGCCACCCCGAGGAGCAGGCGATCGGCGATCGGGTCGAGGACCTTGCCGAGCGTGGACACCTGGTGGAACCGCCGGGCGACGAAGCCGTCGATGCCGTCGGTGGCTCCCAGCGCGCCGAGGAGCAGCGCCGCCGGGTACCAACCGCGATGGTGCGGCCCCCGCAGCACCAACCAGAGGAAGACGGGCACGCACAGCAGCCGCACCGTCGTCACCAGGTTCGGGACGGTGAGGATGCGGTCCTCGCCCCGGCGCGCCGGGGCCGGGGCGCCGTCGGCTGTCGTCGGGGAGATCATTTCCATGAAGTCTATGTAGAGGGACCGTGGGCCGGACGGTGCGGGGGCCACGGCCACGCGTCTAGGGCCGGAAGGCCCAGCTGATCCGACCCCGCCCGTCGACCTCCGTGACGACGAGGGTGCGGTCGGGATGACCGGCCAGGCGGCATTGGAACGTCAGGCCCTGGCGCACCGGCTCGGTCGGCGGGCAGGTGACGGTGGGCGTCGACCGCGAGCCTTGTTGGGCCTGGACGGCGAGCGCGATCTGCCCGGCCAGATCGGGGCCGTGCAGGACGGTGGGCGCCCGGTGCTGCAGGTCTCCGGCGCCGACGAAGAGGCCGAGGCCGAGCAGGGCGATCAATGCGATGGTGCCGGGAAGGAAGTAGCCCCGCCTCTTGCGGACGACGGGCCCGGCCGGCGCGGCCGATGCGCCAGATGCGGAAGGTGCGGCCGGTCGGACCGCGTCCGCTTCGGTCGTGGTGTCCAAGGGGGGCGTCACTTCGCTTACAGGTTAGAACCGGCCAGCTGGCAGAATGGTGGGACGATGCTGACCGACGACGAACGCGCCACCCGACTGGCGCACCTCACCGAACTGATCGACCTCATCCGTCCTGCCGTACAGGCCGACGGCGGCGATCTCGTGCTGCTCAGTGCCGACGTCGAGTCGGGCGTGATCGAGGTGCAGCTGCAGGGATCGTGCTCGTCGTGCGCCATCAGCAGCACGACGCTCCAGGCCGGCGTCGAACGCATCCTCAAGGAGCGGCTGGACTGGGTCACCGAGGTGTTCGGCAGCGTCGACCAGGACATCGACTGGGAGGAGAGCGCCTCCCTCGGCCGGGGTGGCTACACACCGGCCTGGTAACGCCCACCGGCCCCGACCGGCCTGACCGGACCGGCCCCGACCTCAGACACAGACAGCGAGGCCCCGGGAGCATCCCGGGGCCCGTTGCTGTCGGGCGGGCGGGACTTGAACCCGCGGCCCCCAGACCCCCAGTCTGGTGCGCTACCAAACTGCGCCACCGCCCGGAGAAGTGTGAGGCGTCTGAAGGGTTACTGACCCTAGCGGACCGGGCGGGGCGTCGCCGGTCCTCTCGCTAGATGTGCTTGGGCAGCCATTCGATGAGCCAGTAGACCCGGTACCCCATGTAGCCGGCGAAGGCGACCAGGAGGACCTTGAAGTGCCAGGGCACCCGCCGGGAGGACGCCGCCAGGGTGCGCCCGCAGGTCGGGCAGGTCGACCCCTCGCCCAGGCTCCGGTCGTTCCAGAACCGGTTGCAGTCCTCGCACCAGGGCACCCCGCCAGCGTACGGCCGCCCGGCCCCGACGTCGCATCGCCGCCCCACCGGTGCGCCCGGGACCGGGCCGGAAAACCCCGCCGCCTACACCCGCCGGATGGCCAGCATGGCGACGTCGTCGGTGAGGGGCTCGGAGGCGAAGTCGCGGGCCGCCTCGAGCAGGTCCTTGCACATGATCGTCGTGTCCTGGCCGGGATCGCGCCGGATGGCCCCCGCGATGCGGTCCTCCCCGAAGATCTGCCCGCCCGAGCGGGCCTCGGCCAGCCCGTCGGTGTACATCAGGATGACGTCGCCGGTGAGCAGGGGGCGCTCCCGGGAGTAGTAGGTACCGTTCGGGTCCAGGGTCAGCAACGGCCCCGTCGAGCGCAGGTCGTGGATCTCCGAGTCCTGCCACAGCCACGTCGGGGGGTGGCCGGCCGAGGCGTGGCGCAGCGTTCCGGCGGCGGGGTCGAGGATCACCACGCACACCGAGACCAGATCCTCGGGGCGGCTGCTGATGGACAACACCTGGTTGAGCTCCTCCAACGCCTGGGCCGGGTCGCGGTACTGGCGGATGAACGTGCGGAGGAGGTATTTGACCTGGAAGGCGGTGATCGAGGGGTCGATGCCGTGTCCGGCCACGTCGCCGATGACCGCCGCCACCCGACCGCCGGCCAGGGTGAACACGTCGTAGAAGTCGCCCGCCATCATTCCGGTGCCGGGCTCGTACACGCGGCCCATCTCGAAGCCGTCCAGGTGCGGCAGGTCTTCGGGGGCCAGCCGGTCGGCCCAGCGCCGGGGCGCCAGCTGCTCCTGGGCCAGGACCTCTTCCGCCCGCCGCTCGAGCATGGCCCGGTTCTCGGCCAGGCGGGCCTCGGCGAAGAACCGGGGGGCGAAGCGGATGGTGATGACGACGGGGATGCTGACGGCGAGCAGCGGTATCTGGTACCAGGCCGAGTCCTTGAGCGAGGCCACCGCCAGCCCGACGGCGAGGACGGAGTACAGCACCGCGGTGTGCAGGTCCTTGTCGAAGGCGGCCCGGGCCAGGTCGGCCGCCTCCCCGCCGGTGGACGAGGACGCCGTCTCGGCCTGGATGCGCCGGGCCGCCCGCGACAGGCGAGCCGCGGCCCGCCCCCACAGGGCGGCCGCAATGGCGCAGAACACAGCCGCCGCGGCCAGCCACGGCTGGGTGAACATGCCCTAAAAGGTAACGCGCCGGCCTACGACGACCGCCGTCGGACCCGGAAGACGAGCGGAGTGGGGCCGAATTCGAAGTGCTCCCGGAGCTTGCGTTCGAGGTAGCGCAGGTAGGGGGCGGGCACCGCCTTCGTGGCGAAAAGCGTGAAAGTAGGCGGGTCGGTCGCCCCCTGGGTGGCGTACAGCACCCGGCCGCCGGGCGAGGGATGGGCCGCCTGGGCGGAGGCGAGGAGCCGGTTGAGCTCGCCGGTGGGCACCCGCTTGCGGGAGGCGGTCATGGCTTCGTGCAGGGCGGGCAGCAGCTTGTGGACGCCAAGGCCGGTCCGGGCGCTGATCTTGAGCACCGGGGCGTAGCCGAGGAAGCCCAGGCGGTCCTCGACGTCGAGGGTGACCGCGGCGCGGCCCTCCGCGTCGAGCATGTCCCACTTGTTGAGCAGGAGGACGACGGGGCCCCCCGCCGCGTCCACCCGTTCGGCCAGCCGCTGGTCCTGGCGGGTGATGCCGTCGGAGGCGTCGATGACGAGGAGGGCGCACTGGGCCCGGTCCAGGGCCTGCAGGGCCCGCACCAGCGAGTAGTACTCGGCGCCCTCGGCTTCCTTGGTGCGCCGTCGCATGCCGGCGGTGTCCACGAAGCGGATCTCGCCCTCGGGCGTGCTGACGACGGTGTCGATGCTGTCGCGGGTGGTGCCCGGCATGTCGTGCACAACGGAACGCTCGTCGCCGATCAGCCGGTTGAACAGGGTCGACTTGCCGACGTTGGGGCGCCCGACGATGGCGACGGCGGGCACGTCGGGGGCGGCGTCGAGGCCTTCGGGTCGGGGTTCTTCCGGAAAAAGGGCGACCACCGCGTCCAGCAGGTCTCCCGTGCCGCGCCCGTGGATGGCGCTGACCGGGTGGGGATCTCCCAGGCCCAGCCGGGCGAAGGCCCAGGCATCGGCGTCGCGGCTGCCGCCGTCGACCTTGTTGGCCACCACGAGCACAGGCCGGGCGACCCGGCGCACCATCGAGGCCACCTGGGCGTCGTCGTCGGTGATCCCGACCGCGGTGTCGACCACGAAGAGGATGACGTCGGCGTCGCGCATGGCCCGCTCGGATTGTCCTGACACCTGCCGGTCCAGCTGGTCACCCCCGGTGAGCCACCCGCCCGTGTCGACGATGGTGAACTCGCGGCCGGACCACTCCGCGTCGAGCATCTTGCGGTCCCGGGTCACGCCCGGCTTCTCCTCCACGATGGCCTCGCGGCGACCGACGACGCGGTTGACCAGGGTGGACTTGCCCACGTTCGGGCGGCCGACCACGGCGACGAGAGGTTTCACGCGAGAGCGGCGCGCAGGGCGGCCCCGTCGGCCGGCACCACCTCGACGGGGCGGGGCAGGTCGTCGGGGCCGGTCCCGTCCAGGAACAAGCCGCCCGAGAGGCACACGTCGGGCAGGAGGTAACGCCGGCCGGCCGGGGAGGCGGCCAGAGCGGCGGCGACATCGGTGCCGGTCAGCAGCCCGGCCACCGCGATGTTCCCGCCGAAGTACCCGTTGTCCACCGCCAGGACGTCGCTGTCGGGCCGTACGGATCGGACCAGCGGCTCGATGATGCCCGCCGCGTAGGTGCCCGTGATGACCGTCACCGGCGCGTCCTTGCGGGCCTTCCATGCCACCTGTCCGGGAGCGCGCGGGGCCCGGTAGCCGGCGGCCGGCGCCCCGTCCACGGACTGGAAGAAGCCGCCGGGGCCGCCTTCGGGGGCGTCGAGATCGCCGCGGAAGCGGGCTTCGAAGCCCCGGGCCAGGCCCACGCCGTTCTCGTGCTGGGCCAGCTCGCCGTACGACGCGAGAGGGGGAAACGCCCGCCCGCTGATCAGGTAGTACTCGTCGGAGGCGAACACCACCGGGCGGCCCAGCACCGTCCGGAAGCGGTGCTGCCACTGTTCGACCAGGTCGACGACGGCGGCGGCCTCGGCCAGGGTGTGCGGTCGCATCGACGCCTCGGTGTTGAATCGGCTGACCCCGAGCGGAACGCACGCCACGCTGGCCAGCTCCGGGAAGCGGTCCATGACACCGGCCAGGGTGTCGTCCAGGACCGACCCGTCGTTGACCCCGGGGCACACCACGACCTGCCCGTGCACGGTGATCCCGTGATCGAGCAGGGCCCGCAGCCACCGCAGGCTCACCGCTCCCCTCCGGTTGCGCAGCATGCGGCTGCGGACGGCCGGGTCGGTGGCGTGGATGCTGACCCACAACGGCGAGAGCCCCTCGGTGACCACCCGTTCGAGGTCGATCTCGGTGAAGCGGGTGAGGGTGGTGAAGTTGCCGTACAGGAAGGACAGCCGGTAGTCGTCGTCCCGGACGTACAGGCTCTTGCGCAGTCCCTTGGGCAGCTGGTGGATGAAGCAGAACTCGCAGTGGTTGTCGCAGGTCCGCACCCGGTCGAA
>DATGAX010000027.1:0-4655 GCA_035312965.1 Acidimicrobiales bacterium | reverse complement strand
TCAGAGCCACTTGCGACTGGCCCGATCGCTGGCCCGCCGCTTCGCCCATCATGGCGAACCGACCGACGACCTCGAGCAGGTAGCCATGCTGGCCTTGGTCAAGGCGGCCAAGCGCTTCGACCCGGGCCGGGACACCCGCTTCGCCACGTACGCCACTTCGAGCATCCTCGGCGAGCTGAAGCGGCACTTCCGGGACAAGACCTGGATGCTCCGGGTGCCCCGCTCGGTCCAGGAGACGTATCTGTCCGTGAAGCAGGCGCGCGACGAGCTGACCCATACGCTCGGAGCCTCGCCCACGGTCCAGGCCATCGCCGCCCATCTCGGTACCACTGAGGCCGCCGTGCTCGACGCGATGCGGGCGGGCGACAACTTCTGGCCCGCTTCGCTGGACGCCCGCAACGCCAACACGCCCAACGCCGACCTGCCGATGGAAGACGATTCCCTCGACCAGACGCTGGATCGCCTCCAGGTTCGCCGGCTGCTGCCCGGGCTCGACGACCGGGAGCAACTGGTGCTCAAGAGGCTCTACTTCGAAGACTGCACCCAGAGAGAGGTGGCGGCCGAGCTCGGCGTCAGCCAGATGCAGGTATCGCGCCTGCTGGCCCGGGCCCTGTCCAAGCTGCGCTCCTGAAGGTTTACCGGTAGAGCGTCATCCGGATGGTCGTGCCGCCCGGGCCGGAGCGGACCTGCACCAGATCGCAGATCTGGTTGACCAGCCACAAACCCCGCGCCTCGAGATGGGGGCCCGGCGGGTGCCGGCCCACCAAGGGGTCCGGGATGTGACCGGCGTCGCAGACCTCGGCGACCATACCGTCGGGACCCTCCCTCCACAGGCTGAGGGTCCCGGAACCCCCGCCGTGCACCAGCGAATTGCTGGCCACTTCGTTGACGGCCAGCACCATGTCGTCCACCCGCTCCGGCCGGAAACCGGCCGCGGTCACCTTGTCGCCCACGATGCGGCGCAGCGTGGAGAGGTCGTCGAAGGCGAAGTCCCTGACGATGGATTCCGGCGGGGGACCGGCGAGCGGCCAGGCTTCGTCGGGCCGCGTCTCGAAGGGCGCAGTGGCGAAAGGGCTCTCGCGCAGGGCGCCGTTGACGATGACCTCCGGGTGCGTGCGCCAGGCATTGGACACCAGATCGGTCGGCACGGTGTCGAGGTCGTAAGCGCAGAGCATCATGATCGGGCACTCACCCAGGGCCTGACCGAACAGGGCGTCGTGGCGGGCGATCTCGTCCCGCTCGGGGGCGGTACGGCCCGGCCAGTGTGGCTCGCCGACGTACCGGCACATCCCGCCGCCGGACTGCTCCTGGGCGAACTCCGAGACGGCCGGGATGATCCGGTTGGGGTTGCGGCCCAGCTCGGCCATGTCCACGAAGAGGACGCCGGCCGTCGAAGGCAGGCTCTGGCGGACGAAATCCAGGCGGGGCGCCGGCAGCGCCACCATCACCGGTTGGCGGGCCGCCACCGCTTCCTCGACGAAGCCGGTCACGGTGCGGTAGTCGGACACGCCCCGGTACAGCACGGCCTGGTGGCGGAATCCCGGGTGTGGCCGCCCCGACCCCCTCACAGCTCCCGCCGGCTTACCGTCGCAGCGCCGCGAGCCTCGGACGGCAAGGCCAATTTTCTCGACGGAAAGGCACTCATCGGCACGACCTCGCAGTCTTACCGAAACACATGACATTGCCAACCACCGGTGTAGCTCAGCAGCAGGCCCCGGTTGACTACCCACCGCTGATGAGACCCAACAAATGGCCTCGCTCCGGTTTTGGATCTGCTCGCGGCGGGAAGCACTTGCATCGCAAGACGAGGAGGAGCAGTGCCCGAGAAGCCGGCTGACAGCACGAGACCAGATGGCGCCACCCGCGAGGCGGAGGAGCAGGAGGCCCGGGCGGCCCACCAGGCCGACCGGCCTCCGACCGATCAGGAGGACGAGGCCGCCCCGGGCCGGGAGGACCTCGACCCTGGGGTCGCCGAGCACCATCAGGAAATGACCGAGCGGGGTGCCGGCGTCGAAGGCGAAGGGCAACTCCCATAAGCACCCCGAAGGTCGTGCCGATGCGGCCTACGGCGAGAGCGATGCCCGAGGATTCCGGTACCAACAGCGGGTCCCTGCTGTCCACGTGGACCGAGCACGACCATGACACCGTACGGCTGGAGTTGCGGGGCGAGCTGTCGGCCCGCACCATCGGTGCCCTCGAGCGCCACCTGGAGTTGCTCTGGGGTTGCGCCGAAAGGCTGGTCGTCGTCGATCTCAGCCGGTTGAGCCACATCGACCCGACCGGAGCCCGGGTCCTCGTGGGATTGAGCCATTACGTCCGCGGGGGCGGGGGTACCTGCTCTTTCACCGGGGCGACCCGTCCCGTGCGCCGCCTCCTCGCCGAAGCGGCGGCCGCCATCGACGGCACCTCCGACGGGAAGCCCCAGATCCCTGTCCTGCCCGTCCCGGACCCCCCGTCGGTCCATCCCATCGCTCCGACAGGATGAGCCGCCATCACGGAAGTGCAGGAACAGGAAACGACCGCCCTGACGGGTAGAACACACCTGCCTCACGGTCTGGAAGGAGAAGCCGATGCGACTGTGGCACGTACCCGTCCGCCTCGCCACCGGGGCCTACATCCTCGAGAGCGGTATCAAGAAGTGGTCTTCGGACGACAACGAAGAGATGCAGAAGCATGTGCACTCCATGGCCGCGTCTGCCTATCCACAGTTCGCCTCCATGGACCACCGGACGTTCACCAAGGCCCTGGCCGCGGGCGAGATCACCCTCGGGTCGGCTCTCCTTCTGCCCGTCGTGCCGGCCGGATGGGCCGGAGCCGGCCTGGCCGCCTTCTCCGGCGGCCTGATCGGTCTGTACATGCGCCTGCCCGGCATGCGCCAGAGCGGGAGCATCCGGCCCAGCTCCGACGGGACGGCGCTGGCCAAGGACAGCTGGCTGCTGGCCATCGCCGGTGCGCTGATCGTCGATGCCGTGACCACGCGGGCGGGCCGGGCGGCCGCCTCGGCGCGGGCCAAACTCCCCGGGGGCGGTTAGCCGCCGATCCTGACGGGGTAGCTCGCGGCGAGAACGACGCCGACGACGCCGACGACGTCATCGCAGGAGGTGCCTGATGCCCCAGTCCCAGTGGAGTCCCAAGAGGGAACGGCAGTACGAGCACATCAAGGAGGGCCTCGAGGATCGGGGCCGGCCGGCGCGGGTGGCCAAACAGATAGCCGCCCGTACCGTCAACAAGGAGCGGGCTCGCCACGGCGAGTCGCGTCAGGCCAGCCGGACGTCGACCGAGGACATCTCCTCCGGGCGCCGGGGCGGCCTGCGGTCGCACCGCGGCAGCGGCGGCCGCACGCGGGACCAGCTCTATGCCGAGGCGCAGCGGCGCAACATCAAAGGCCGCTCCCGCATGTCGAAGGCCGAGCTCGAGTCGGCCCTCGGTGGCCGGTGACGGCACGCCGCCCGGCCCCCGCCCTCCGCCCCCGCCACCGCGCCTAGGCCACCCGGTAGACGGCGGCGTCCGACACCCGCAGTGTCATGCCGTGACCCGGCCGGTCCGGGTCGGGCGACAGCTTCCCGCCCGAAGGTTCCAGGACGCCGTCGAAGAGGAGCGTGTCGACCCGGCGGTGGTCGTGGAACAGCTCGACATGGCGCAGGTTGGGCACGGCGGCAGCGACGTGGGCGTGCAGGTTGGGGGAGCAGTGTCCGGATATCTGGAGGTTGCGGGCCCCGGCCTGGGCCGCGGCGCGCAGCCATGTCGTGTAGCCACCGCAACGGGTGACGTCGACCTGCAGGCAGTCGACCGCGTCGGCCGCCAGCATCCGCGCGAAGTACGTCTCGTCGTAGCCGTACTCGCCCGCCGCGACGTCGGCGTCGAGCACTCCCCGGAGGAAGCGCAGACCCAGGAGATCGTCGGAGGAGACCGGCTCCTCGAACCAGCCGATGTCCGCCTCCTCGTGCATGCGACGCCCCATGCGCCGGGCCTGGCCCACCGTGTAGGCGCCGTTGGCATCGACCATGAGCCCGACGCCCTCGCTCACCACCTTGCGGGCCAACCTGACCCGCTCCATGTCGCGGCCCGGGTTGGTGCCCCAGCTCTCGCCGATCTTGATCTTCACATCGGCCACCCCGTCGTCGTCCACCCAGCCTTCCAGCTGGGCGGTGGTGGTGCGGTCGTCGTAGGTGGTGAACCCGCCGCTCCCGTACACGGGTACCGACGCCCGGTGCCGGCCGAACAGGCCCACCAGGCTGATACCGAGCAATCGGGCCTTGAGATCCCACAGCGCGATGTCGAGGGCCGAAACGGCGGCCGCCGCCACCCCCGGCCGGCCGATGTTGCGCACCGCCCGCACCGCCCGCTCGTGGATGCCGCCCACGTCGAAGGGATCCTCACCGACCGCGACGCGCGCCAGCACCCCGTCGAGGAGCTCGGCCGCCGCCTCCGACGTGTACGTCCAGCCGGTGCCCAGCTCTCCGGCGGCCCGCACCGTTGCCACGACCACCGTCGTCGAATCCCATCGCAGGGTGCCGTCCGCTTCGGGAAGATCCGTCGGCACGGTGTACCCGGCGGCTTCGACACGTTCGATGGAAGTCGGCACGAAGTGGGTGCTACCCGCCCGCTGATTGGGAAATCGGGCGGGTCGAGCGCCGGTGTCGGGGGGCGGCATC
>DATGAX010000026.1:0-10661 GCA_035312965.1 Acidimicrobiales bacterium | reverse complement strand
GGCCGTAAAGGGAAATTGGCCGTGGCCGCGGCGGCTTGCATGTTGATACCCGTCGTGCCCGCCTTGGCGGCCCGCTCCGGTCCGACCCTGCCCGATCTGACCACCCCCACCCCCAGCAACCCGCTACCAGGCGCCACCCGCCTGCCCAACGGCTGGGGTCTGGACCCGGCCGGCACGCAGATGCTGACGTCACGGGCCACGACGGGCGTGACCACCACCCCCGACGGCCAGACCGTCTACGCCGTCACGAGCGGCATCTTCGAGGAGGCGCTCGAGCGGGCCAACGCCTCCGACCTCATAGCCACCAAGACACTGGTGGGTGACGCCTACCAGGGCGTCGCCGCAGACGCCAACGGTGACGTGTGGGTCTCCGGCGGGCCCGACAACGCCGTCTTCCAATACAAGGCCGTCGGGCCGGCGATGGTCGACGTCCGCCAGGCGGGCCCGGCACCGGACGCACCGAACCGGGGCATACCTGTCACGGGGTACCCCGGCAACCTGCTGTTGGCCGGCGACAAGTTGTTCGTGGCCGGGACGCTGAGCGTACCGACGGCAGCCGCTCAAAAGGCCGGCGGCCGGCCCTGTGCCGACGACACCATCTGCTCGGTGGTCTCCGTGATCGACGTGTCCGACCCGACGGCCACTTCCCCGACGGTGCACGCCATCCCCGTGGGCCGCGATGCCTACGGGTTGGCGTACCGCGCCGCCACCTCCACGCTCTACGTGACGAACTGGGCCGACCAGACCAACACGAACCCGGCCCGGGACACAGGGACGGTGTCGGTCGTCAGGGTGGCCGCCGACGGGACCGGTCAGGAGACGCAGGTCGTGCCGGTCGGCCCGGCCCCCACGGGCATCGCCATCTCCCCCGATGGGACCGTGCTGGCCGTAGCCAACAGCGACGACGACAGCATCAGCCTCCTGTCGACAGGTGCGACCGGCCTGGTAGCCGATGTCCGCCGGGTGAAGGTCGGCCTGCCCGGGCAGCCTCCTGGGACCACGCCGCTGAGCGTCGCCTTCAGCCCTGACGGTTCCTACCTGTACGTCGGGCTGGCCGGTCTCGACTCCGTGCAGGTGCTGACCGGATCGGCGGGCGGCAACTTCGGTCGAGTCGGCCGGTCCATCCCGCAGACCGTCACCGTGTCCTACGCCGGGCACCCTGTCGTCGTCCGGTCGCCTGACACGTACATCCCGACGGGTTGGTATCCCGACGCTATGACCGTCACCGGGAACCGCCTGTACGTGGCGAACCTCCGCGGGAACGGGGCCGGTCCGGGCTACTACGGACAGCTCCAACCGGCCGTGGGGACGAGCACGGAGGGCACGGTGTCGGCGGTGGACATCGATCCGGCCCAGTTCGACGGTTGGACGGCCCGCGTCATCCAGGCCGACCAACTGGCGCCCGTCTTCACCGATATCACCGACCCGGCCACCGACGCCTGCGCCAACGGCGCCAATGACATCCTCTGCCTGGCCCAGAGGGGCCAGATCGACCCGAAGACGATCCACGTCGTACAGATCCTGGCGGAGAACAAGACCTTCGACAGCTACTTCGGTGATACCGGGCCCACCTTCCCTGCAGCCAATGCCGTCCCCACTTTCACCGAGTACGGCGCCCCCGTCACGACCAACCAGCACCAACTGGCCCAAGCCTTCAGCCTGTCCGACAACTTCTGGAACGAAGGGGCCGAGTCCTCGGTGCTCGGCCACAGCTGGATCACCGGCGGGTACACCACTCCGAACAACGAGCTGACCTGGGGTCAGTCCTATGACCAGGGCCTCCGGGACAACCGGGGCAGCGGCCAGTACACCGGCGGTGTCACCGGAGGCAGCACCGACCCCACCGTGGCGGCCCAGGAAGACCGGATGTTCAACCCCCGGCAGCGCCTTTCCGACGAGGTCGTCGAAGCCGGGCTGTCCGCCCGGGAATACGGGACGGACGTGAATCCGGGCTCGCCCTCGGCCCCCGGCCTGGCGCCGCAGGGTCCGTGGGGGGAGGGTCCCACATCGCCGGTCTCGACGGATCTGGCCTTCCCCGACGTGGACCGGGCCAACATCTTCCTGCACGGGCAGACCACCTCCCATGCCTGGGACGTGCTCGAGACCCCAACCCCTCCGAAGTCCTTCGGCCAGCCCATCGGCTTCTCGCCAGCCGATTCGGCCAAGTACACCCTCGACGGCTGGAACGGCAGCTATGCGCTGTGCCGGGCCCACGGAAGCACCGACGTGGTGTGCCAACAGAGCATGCCCAACTACCTCTACATGGAGCTCCCCGAGAATCACACCTATGACGTGTCCAACGTCTTCAACCCGGTCGACCCGACCCCTCAATCGATGGTGGCCGACAACGACTACGCCATCGGGCTGATCCTCCAGGGCCTGTCGCACAGTCCGTTCTGGAAGAACACTCTCGTGTTGATAACCGAGGACGACAACCAGTTCACCGGTGATCACGTCGACATCCACCGCACGTTCCTGCTGGCGGCGGGCGGCCTGTCGAGCCGGCTCGGGCCGACCGGTCAGGTCTCCGACGAGGTCGGATCGTTCGCGTCGGCCGTCAAGACGACGGAGGTCCTGCTGGATCTTCCCCCTATGACCCTTTTCGACTCCCGCGCCGAGCCGCTGCACCAGATGGTGGCGGCATCCGTGCCCGGCCCGTCGACCGGCGTCCCGACGTATACCGCGGTGCGCCCGCCGACCCCCTTCCTCATCGGCCAGTAGCTGGAGGGCCGGGGACCACTCCCCATTGCCCTGGAGAGGCGCGGTCTTTACATTCTCCAAGCGATGAGCGGATTCATCGGGGCCAACCCAGACGAACTCGATGCCGTGAGCCGGGCGATGACGAACGCCGCCACGGCGCTGGAGAATCGCAGGCGGGAGATCAACAGTGCGGTTCACACCATGCACTGGGTGGGTGAACACGCCGACCGCTTCCGCGCCGATTGGGACTCGAAGCTGGCACCGATAATGGCCCGGGCCGCCAGCGTCCTGACCACGGAATCCTCCCGGCTGAGGTCCGAAGCACAACAGCAGATGGCGGCCAGTGCGGCGGGCGGCCCGTCGGGCGGCCCGGGCGGGTTCCCACCAGGGATCGACCCCACCAAGCTGGCGTCGGGAATCTACGATCTGCTGCTGGCCACGCCCTTCATCGGGCCGATGATCATGGCGAACGTGCTGGTCCATGAGCAGGGCCTGCCCCCTGACCAACAGGCCGCCTGGTGGGCGTCGCTCAGCCCGCACGACCGCGAGCTGTTCCTGGCCGCGGTCCCTTTGTCCCTTCTCGCCCTGCCGGGCCTGCCGGCCGGCGATCGGGCCAAGGCCAATCAGAACGCCGCCGACTCGCTCAAGGGCACCATCCTGCAGTCCTCGACCGACACCGCCTTCAACGCTCAGGGGACGATCAAGATCTTCAGTGCGGGGGCCGCAGGTGACGTGACCGAAACCAAGTTTGCCGACGGCCACGTCGAGGTGACCCTTACCGGCAGTGCCTTTGTCGGGGTCGGCGCCCCGCTGCCCCCGGGCCTCTCGGCCGGAGCCCAACTCGACGGTCAAGCCAGCCAGACCTACAGCTTCGACAACGCTCAGGACGCCCAGAACTTCGAGAACGGGCTGATGAACTCGGTAGTGCCGCATCCCCACCTCACCCTCCAGTCGGTCCTGCTGGGGTCCGTACCGGGGGTGGGCCCCGTAATGGCGGCCGGCGCCGACGAGGCTTCGCAGGTGCACGACTACCTGGCCGGGTATCAGGGAAACGTGGTGCACACGCAGTACACCGGCGAGCTGTCCACGAACGTCAGCGTGGCCACTCCCGGTGTCTTGGGCAGCGGGCAGCAGTACGGCAGCATCAACCTGCAGGCCGGTCGGGGGATCACCTACGACAGCACCACCCACCAGACGACGGCGTTCATCGAGGTGGACGGGAACGCCCAAGGGAATCTCGGGCCCTTCGACGGGTCGGCGGCGGGTCAAGTCCAGGCGTCGGTGACGTTCGACTCCAGCCACCAGCTGCAGACCCTCACCATCAGCGGGAAGTACCAAGCGGCCGGCGGCTACGATCCCAACTACTCGCCGTTTCCGGGCATGAGCGGGCCCGGTGGCAGCTTCAACGTGAGTCTCGACTGTACGAACCCTCAGAACGCCGCTCTGGCGGCTCAATTCGTCAACGACATGCAGCAGGGCGACGTTCCCGGGGCGGTCTCGGCGTACCACGCCCTGCAGGATCAGGCCCAGGTGGTCGTGCAAACGGACTCCGTTCATACCACCCAGGGCGGTCTCAACGCCGTAGTGGCCAGCGCCGGCTACTCCCAGACCACCACGACGGCCAACCAGACCTTGGTGCGCGTGCCCGGCGGCTCCTGGACCGGTGTAGGAGGGACGCCGTGACCGATCTCGACTCGGTCCGACTGACGCTTCCCGAGGACACGAATGTGCTGGACGCGACCTCTGGCGAAGACCGGCGCTGGCTCACCGGCTCGGGTGTCTACGTCACCGTCTCCATGAACACGGACGACGACGCGGCGGAACGGGGAGTGCAGATGGTGGTGGCGGGCATGCTCGGCGGCTACCAGTACCGCCGGGCTGCACAGGTCACCGGCCTGGCCCCGGTGGACGTCCCGGGCGCCCTTGGTGCCTACTGCGGGACGGCGACCATCGAATCGCCGTCGGGCGAACCGCTAGGCCTTTTGATCGTGGGGGCGCAGTCCGCCGACCACTCGATCGTCGCCCTTCAGGTCGTGTGGCCGGCGGCAGCGGCCGATGCCCTCGGCGAGGAAATCGGCTCGATCGTGTCCAGCTTCGAGTTGATCTGAAAAGACTCGCTGGCTCGAAGGCGTCGTCGTCGGGGAAACGCCACTGAGAGGCCGAGCCCGCTTTGAGGCCCTAATTTTGTCCGAATGGCCGTTCTCGTCGATGTCGCCGGAGTGTCGGTGTCGCGCTCGGACCGCGTGTTGTTCTCGGGCTTGTCCGTCACGATCTCCGACGGCGACCGGCTGGGTGTCGTCGGCATCAACGGGACGGGAAAGTCCACACTCTTGCGGGTGATAGCCGGTACGGCCGAGCCGGAGAGCGGAGAAATCAGGCGCGGCAGAGGCGTCCGCACCGGGCTCCTCGACCAAGACGCCCCCCTGTCACCAGGACCGGTACGCTCTGCAGTGGGCGAGGGGTGGGAGGCCGAGGCCGTCCTCGAGCGGCTTGGCATGGGTCCCTTCCTCGACCGGCAGACGACCGAGCTCTCGGGCGGTCAGGCCAAGCGGGTGGCCCTGGCTGCAGTGCTGGCCCGCCCGGCCGAGTTGCTCGTACTCGATGAGCCCACGAACCATCTCGACCTCCCGGCCATCTCCTGGCTGGAAGGGTGGCTGGCCGGGTTCAAGGGTGGCCTGGTCCTGGTCAGCCACGACCGCCATCTCCTCGACCGGGTGACGACCCGGATGCTCGAGCTCGATCGGGGCAAGTGCTACGTCCACGATTCCGGCTATGCCGGCTACCTCGAAGCTCGGGCAGCCCGGGAGGAGCGAGCAGTGGAGGCGGAAGCGGTGCGCCGGAACCTGGCCCGCTCGGAGCTGGCCTGGCTGCGACGCGGCGCACCGGCCCGTACCCGGAAACCGCTGTCCCGAATAGATGCAGCCCGGCGCCTGATCGATGGCCGGCCGGAGGCGGCGGCCCGGGAGGGTTCGCTCGATCTTGCCTTCCAAACGCCGCGGCTGGGTTCGAAAGTCATCGACATGGACGGGGTGGCCTTCTCGTATGACGGCAGAGACGACCGGCCGCTACTCGACGGTGTCGACCTCTCGCTGGATCCTCGCGAGCGGCTGGCCGTCGTGGGCGTCAATGGAAGTGGTAAGTCCACGCTGCTCGAACTGCTGGCCGGCCGGATACGCCCGCTGCGGGGCCGGGTCGAACAGGGCCCGACGGTCTCGGTGGGTTACTACACACAGAAGGCGGCCGATCTGAATCCTGCGGCGCGGGTGCGCGACCTTGTGGCCGGGCCCCACCGCAACCCAGGAGACCCGGTCGACAACCGGCTCATGGAGCGCTTCTGGTTCACCGGTGAGCTCCCCTGGGCCCAAGTGTCGACTCTGTCCGGAGGAGAGCGGCGCCGCCTCCAGTTGCTGATGGTGCTGGCCTCACGACCGAACGTGCTGCTTCTGGACGAGCCGACCAACGACCTCGACCTGGACACCTTGCGAGCGCTGGAGGACTTCCTCGACGGCTGGCCAGGCGCCGTCGTGGTCGTCAGTCACGACCGCGTCTTCCTCGACCGGGCCACCGATCGGACCGTTGCCTGCCGGGACGGGCGAGTCGAACCCGTCGCGGGAGGGTTGGCGGCATGGATCACCGGTATTACGGCACCTGCTCCACGATCGGTGACGAGGTCCACGCCGCCTGACAAGGCAGCCAAGCCGGCGAGAAAGGCAGAAGCACCAGGAGGTCCGGCACGCCGGCGATCGTCCTCCACCGTTGGCTTCGAGCTGCGTCGTCTGGAGAAGGAGATGTCCCGGCTCACCCGAGACCGGGACCGGTTGGCCGACGCGCTGGCCACGGCAACGGGCCACGAGCAGCTGGCTGACGCCGGCTCCCAGTTGGCCACCGTCCAGGCCGCGCTGGAAGAGATCGAGGAGCGCTGGCTGGCCGTGGCCGAGGAGGCCGAACGGGACTAGCCGCTACGCTCCCAACGTCGGGCGTCCGCAAGGGGTTCGGGTGCCAGGAGTCGACCGGGCCGTCGTCTCGTTCGACCACCGCTCGGCCGTATACAAGGCCGGATATCCGTTCCTCAGCCACGAGCTTCGGGAGCAGTGCCCGCTGGTCTGGATCGCCTCAAGCACCTCCTGAAGTGATGCTGACGATGGGTGCGTTGAGGTGTTGTCCGCCCAGGGAGCCGTGGAAGGGGGCGTTGAAGCCGAAGACTCCTCCGTCGGCGGCGACGAGCCAGTAGCCCGATCCGCCCGATCCGCTCGATGCGGCCTGGTTCTGGCCGACGAGGGCGGTACCACCGTCGTCGACGGCGGCACAGAAGTTCGTCGTCGGACAGGAGACCCCGTTCAGGGCGGCCGTCCCGTCCAGGTCGACCCCGTGCGACCAAGTGGTGCCACTCAGGGCGTAGACCGCGCCGCTCTGGTCGACGGCCACGCAGGCACCGGCCCCCGGGCACGACACGGCGCCGAAGGCGGATGACGAGAGCGCAGGGTCAGCCGTCCAAGTCGTGCCGTTCCAGGTCTCAGCCGTCCCGCTCGAGCCGACCGCGGCGCAGAACGAGGACGACACGCACGAGAGCCCGCTGCCGCCGCTGGTGTCCGGCGACGCCACCCGCGCCGTCCAGGTCGACCCGTTGTACTGGTAGTAGCCCCCGTCGAAGTCCATGGCCATGCAGTACGACGTCGACGGGCACGACACCGCCGACAGGACGAAGCCCCCGATGCTCGTCGACGGCCACGTGCTGGCCCCGGTGTACTTGAAAGCGTTCCCGTTGCCGTCGACGGCCACACAGAACGTCGACGTCTTGCACGAGACGGCCAGGAGTCGCTCGGTGCCGTTGATGTCGTTGCGGGCCGACCAGTTGGTCCCGTCCCAAGTCACGACCCCGCCGGCGTCGTCGGTGGCGGCGCAGAAGCTTGTCGTCGGACAGGAGATGGCCAGCAGATCCTGACCCGGATCAGCCGTAATCGGCTTCGACCACCGGCCCCCCTGAAGGACGTCCACCCCGCCCGTTCCCGCCCCGATCCCCTCGTTGGCGGCCACGCAGAAGCCGGTCGTGGGGCACGACACGGCATTGATGGTGTGCGGTGACACGAGATCCGTCGAGGTCCAGTTGAGACCGACCGCCGACGTCTGGGCCCCGGCGGGGATCCGAACGACCAGCAGCAACCCGGCCGCGGCCAGCACGAAGGCCGACATCCCAACCACCGCATTGCGCCGTGCTGTCATGCCTTCTGTCATCGGGGGCCTCCTGCTTCAGGGTGCCCGGAGCCTAAGCGGTCTGGTCGCCAGGGCGACGCCGGATCGTCCTTCCGTCTAACAGCCCGTAGCGGTTGGCCAGGGAGTCGGGGCCCATGTCGGCCCCCGAACCCAACAGGGCGGCAGACGCGCCTGCGAGACAGGTTGGCTTCCGAGAAAGAGAAAGACCGCCCCGTCGTCGGGGCGGTCTTTCGTGTCGAACAAGGGGTGGCGAAAAGGATTTCGCGATCATCCCTAAGTAAGTAAGTAAGCGAGTGAGTGAGTGGGTTGTTCCCGAAATCAGCTGACCTGCTTGTTCTCGGCTCCGTTGAGGCAGAGTCCACAGCCCGGCAGGGGGGGTCCCCACAGGCTGAACGGCTGGGGGTCGCCGGTTGTCGCCGATGTCAACCGATTGTTCGTACGGGAGATTTCATTTGCCGGCGGGGGTGTTGCTGGAGGCGGGCACCCCGTGCCGGGTTGGATCCGTTGCCCAGCGCACCCCGCTGATCCCTGCCTGACATGTCCGAGTCAAACCATGACGGCGTGATCAGGGTTGGCGGGCGGGTTGATACTGGGAAGCGCGTGGAGGGGGACGCTGACGAGTTGTTCGAAGCCGCTGTGGGCTCGATCGTCGATCAGTGAGACGACCACGACGACCGAAGCAGGATCGGACAACCCGAGGGCGAATGTCTATCTGCACCTTTTGGACTGACTGTTCGGATTGAGGCGGGAGGGCACGGTGGGGGGAAGACCCGGAGCCGGTTGGTGGCCTAAAGCGGTGTTGGCGGCGGCCGTGGCGACGGTCGCCATGTCGGCCCCGGCGTTGGCCGCCGGCCGGGGGACGCACCACAGCCCGTCGGGCTGGACCAACTACGACCAGGACAGCTGGGGCGGCTGGTCCGACCCCTCCAACCCGAGTTTCGCGTCCAACCCGCAGGGCTGCGACCCGATCGACCCGGCCCAGTGCATGCTCCCCTACCCGAACGACTGGTTCACCAACGCCGACCCGACCAGCGCCACGGGCCGGCGCCTCGACTTCAACCCGCTGGCCATGCCCCGCAACATCGCCGGCAAGCCGATCGACCCGTCCGACTACAACCGCAGCGACGGGTTCAGCGCCGGCGCCACCATGCTCACCGTCGTCCCGGGCATGACCAGGAACGCCGATCTGGCCGGGTCGGGCCTGCCCACCGACCTGAACATGGCGGCCAACAGTGACCCCAACCTGGGCGTCATCCTGATCGACGCCACCACGGGCCACACCTGGCCGGTGTGGGCGGAGATAGACCAGTACACCCGCGAGGCGTGCGTGGTACCCGCCGGCACCACCGGCCCCGTCCAGCAGGACCTGATGATCCATCCGGCTACAAACCTCCTGGACGGCCACCGCTACATCGTCGCCCTGCGCCACCTCCACACCGATGGCGGCTCGCTCGCCCAGCCCGGCTCGGCCTTCGAGTCCTACGTGCAGACCTACCTGCACCCGACGGCCGCGCCGGCCGATCCGCGGGCCAGCCACATGGTCCGGGTGTTCGCCGACCTGCAGGAAGCGGGCTGGACGATCTCCGGGCGGGCCTCCGACCTGTACCTGGCATGGGACTTCACCACCGCCTCCACGCAGAACGTGACCGGGCGCCTGCTCGCCATACGCGACGACGCCTTCGGGCAGTTGGGGGAGAGCAAGGCCCAGATCGACGCCGGCCGGGACACGGGCTCCGCCCCCGCGTTCACCGTCTCCTCCGTCACCGACTTCACCCCGTCGCAGAACGCCAACGTGGCCCGGCAGATCGCCGGCTCGTTCACCGTCCCCTGCTACATCGCCCCGACCTGCTCGGCGCCGGTCAAATGCGACCAGCTCTCCAACCAGAGCCCCTTCAACGACTGCCCCTTCCCCGGATCCTTCTACTACACCGACCCCACCAACCCGGACGCCACCCCGGCCCAAGCGCCGGGCCGGACCTACCAGGCCGCCTTCATCTGCGTGGTCGGGCGCAGCGCGTTCCAGGGCGGCCACCTGGTCCGGCCCGTGGACTACGGGCACGGCCTCTTCGGCAGCTACAGCGAAGTCACCTCCAGTCCGCAGGAGGAGATGGCCAACCGCGAGGGCTTGATGTACTGCGCCACCGACTGGTTCGGCTGGTCCAACGCCGACATCCCGAACGCGGTGCTGGGCTTGTCCGACCTGTCCAACTTCAAGATCCTCGCCGACCGGGGCCAGCAGGGAGAGCTCGACTTCCTGTACCTGCAGCGGCTGATGAACAACCCCGGCGGGTTCGCCGCCAATCCAGCCTTCGAGTACTCGCCGGGCCACCCGTTCATCGACCTCCACGACGGCGTCTACTACGACGGCAACAGCCAGGGCGGAATCTTCGGAGGCACCGTCTGCGCTGTATCCGTCGACGTGCCCCGCTGCGCGCTGGGCGTCAGCGGCATGAACTACTCGACCCTCCTGCCCCGGTCCGTCGACTACGTGGCCAAGGAGACTCTGACCGACTTCGCGGCCCGGAACCTGATGCAGCTCGCCTCGAACCCGAGCGGCTACGACCCGACCAGCCTGGCCGGCGTCGGCTACTCCAACATCTTGGACCTTTTCTACCCCGACCAGGCGCAGCGCCAGCTGATCCTCGACATGATCCAGACGCTCTGGGACCGGGCCGACCCCAACGGCTATGCCGGCCACATGGGTGCCTCCGCCGAAGAGGGACTCCTGCCCGACTGCACCGGGCTCGGCG
>DATGAX010000025.1:0-8022 GCA_035312965.1 Acidimicrobiales bacterium | reverse complement strand
CGCCGGCGCGCTCGTGGCCGCCATCACCGGAGCACCGGCGCCCCGCAGCTAATCTGCCGCGAATGGCTACGGCGACCGTCGCCGGGGCGGCCGCACCGAGCCGACGGGACGTGGCGACGGCACGCCGGACCCGGCTGCTGCTGGGCGCCGTGATCTTCGTCGTGTACCTGATCCCGGCGCTGATCGAGTTCTGGCACGTCCTGCCCCACCTGGCCACGTGGGAGCCGGAGTTCGGTGGCGGTGACCTGGCCAAGTACAACTGGTGCGTCCAGTGGGTGCCGTACGCCCTGGGGCACGGGCACAACCCGTTCATCACCCACGTGGCCAACGTGCCCTACGGCGTCAACCTGATGAACGACACATCGGTGCTGGGCCTCGGCCTGGTCATGGCGCCGATCACCGTGCTGTTCGGGCCGTACGCCAGCGTCAACCTGCTCCTCATTCTGGCCTACCCGCTGTCGGCGTCGGCCGGCTACCTGCTGGCCCGCCGGTACGTCACCTGGGCTCCGGGCGCCTTCGTCGCCGGCCTGCTCTACGGCTACTCCCCCTACATGGTCGGGCAGGGCTACGGCCACCTCAACCTCTCCTTCGTCCCCCTGCCACCCCTGATCCTCCTCGCCCTCGACGAGCTGTTCGTCCGCCAGACCCGCAACCCGGTCAAGGTCGGGATCCTGCTCGGGCTGATGGTGACCGCGCAGGTCATGATCTCGACCGAGATCTTCGCCACGACGGTGCTGTTCTCGGCCGTCGCCCTTGCCGTCCTCGCCATCTGGTTCCGCCGCGACGTGCGGCGCCGGCTGCCCCATGCCCTGCGCGGCCTGATCCCCGGCGCCGCCCTCGCCGTCGTTCTGCTGGCCTGGCCGTTGTACGAGACGGTCTTCGGGCCGTACCACATCCACGGCGTGATCGCCGGCTTCCGCATCTACGACTCCGCCCTCCTCGGGCCGCTGCTGCCGACGTCGCTGATGCAGTTCGGCACCCATCACATGAAGGTGCTGGGCGACAGGATCGGCGGCAACAACTCCGAGAACGGCTCCTACCTCGGCCTCCCCCTGGTCGCCCTCCTCGTCGTCACTCCGTTCCTTGTCCGCCGCCGCCCCGTCATCATCGCCGCCGTCCTGACCGCGGCCGCCTTCATCCTGAGCCTCGGCGTGCGGCTGCACATCGGGCTGGCCCGCTACGCCGCCACCACCCGCCACGTCGTGCTGCCCGGCGCCGTCCTCGACAAGATCCCGCTCTTCAACGACAGCTTCCCGGTCCGTTACACGCTCTACGTGGCCCTGTTCGCCAGCGTCCTCCTGGCTTTCGCGCTCCAGGCGCTGGAGGCGAGGAAGCGGCGGCCCTGGCTGACCGCCCTGGTGGCGCTGGTCTGCCTGCTGCCCCTCGTACCGAAGTGGCCCGGGCCGGTGGAGGGCAAGGTCCGCTCGCCGAGCTACTTCACCACATCGGCCGTCAACGCCCTGGCGCCCGGCGAGGTCGCGCTCATCTACCCCATCGCGGTGCCGACCAACTCGGCCGCCATGGACTGGCAGGCCCAGGCCGACATGCGGTTCTCGATGCCGGGCGGGTACTTCGTGGTGCCCAAGCCCGGTTCGGGCTCACAGTTCTTCGAGCCGACGGCGACCGAGCAGAACCTGACCGCCCTGTCCAACGGGCAGGCGCTCGATCGCACGCCGTCCCTGCGGACCCAGCTGATCGCCGAGCTGCGCAGCTGGGGGGTGACGGCGGTCGTCGCCCAACCCGTGGGAGCCGACCCGGTGGGCTTCTTCGCCTGGCTGACCGGGCGCCCGCCCGACGCCGAGCTGGGCGGCATGATCGAGTGGTATCACGTGGACTGGGCGGCGTCCTCGTAGAGCTGGGCCATGCCGGCCGCCAGAGCAGCCCAGGAAAAAGTGGCCGCCCGGGCCCGCCCCATCTCCGACTGGGCCGCCGCCGCCTCGCGGTCGTCGAGCAGGCGGGCCAGGGCCCCGGCCATGGCATCGGCATCACCCACCGGTACGGTGACGGCGGCCGGGCCCACGACCTCGGGGACTGATCCGGCCGCGGTGGCCACCACCGGGACGCCCGCCGCCATGGCCTGCAACGGTGGGAAGCCGAAGCCCTCGTAGGTGGACGGGTAGGCGAGGACGGCGGCGCCGCGGATGAGAGCGGCCAGGTCGGCGTCGGCCAGGTAGCCGGGGCGCAGTATCCGGTCCCTGTGGGCGGCGGCGACCACCGCGCCGGCGAACTCGTCCCCGCCCCATGCGTCGGCCCCGACGATCACCAGGCCCACGTCCGGCCGGTCGGCGGCCAGCGCGTCGAAGGCCCGCACCAGCCCGGGATAGTCCTTGCGAGGCTCGATGGTGCCCACGGCCAGCACGTAGCGGCCCACTCCCAGATCGGGTGCGTTTCCGCCCTCCGGGAGGAGCGGCACGCCGGGATGGATGACCCGCACCCGCTCGGGAGGTACCCGGAAGGCCTCCACGACCTCGTCCGCCACGAACTGCGAGTCGGTGTGCACCCACGCGCCCCGGGCCACCGCCCGCTGGATGAACTCCGGGTACACGCGGGTCTCGGGCTCGCACATCTCCGGATAGTGCAGCGGGCTCAGGTCGTGCACGGTGACGACCTGGGCGGCCCGGCGCGTCGGGGGGACGATCGAGTTGGTGCCGTGGACCACATCGACGGGCCCGGTGAACCACTCGATCGGCAGAGCCACGCCGGCCGACCACACCGCCCGGAAGGGCCGGGCCGGCATGGGCCGGCCGACCAGATGGGCACCGGCTGGCAGCCGGCGGGCCAGCTCGGGCCGCATGCGCCATGTCACCGCGTACACCCCGACGTCGAGGGGGTGCCCGCCCGGCGGGCCGAAGGCGGCCAGGCCCTCGATCAGCCCGTGGCAGAAGTTCCCCACCCCCGTCCGCCGGCCCAGCAGCGGCTCGCCGTCCACCGCCACCCTGAGCACCCGGGCAGGCTACCGTCGGGCGGGTGACCGAACTGGAGGGCGCGGCCGCTCAGCTGGAGCGCATCGCCCCCGGCTATCTCGATCGCATCCGGGCCCGGGTGGCCGCTCTGGCCGTGCCCCGCACCCCACAGGAGCAGGTGCGGCGGTCGGTGCAGCTGGTGCTCGACACGGCCCAGATCAATCCGAACGCCCCGCTCGTCTCCGACCGGCGGTCGGGCCGCTTCGTCAAGCGGGTCATCGGATCGTTGACGCGCTTCTACATCCTGGCCATCACCCGCCAGGTGACGGAGCTGGGCGAGAGCACCTCCTGGATGGGGGCCGCTCTCTACGACTACGTCGCCGGCCTCGAAGCCGAGCTGGCCGACCTGCGCGAACGGGTCAGGTGTCTGGAGGAGGCGGGGGGCCGCTCGTAGGCTGTCGGCCGTGACGCTCATGTCGAGCTACCGCGACTCGCGGGAGCTCCTGGTAAACCTGACCCTCCGGGAGCTGCGCTCCAAGTACAAGCGGTCGTTCCTCGGATGGGCCTGGTCCCTGGTGACCCCGCTGGCCACGATGGCCGTGTACAGCATCGTGTTCTCGTTGTTCTTCCGGGCCAAGCTGGATCCCGGCGTGCACGGCCTGCACTACTTCTCCTTGTGGTTGATGTGTGCGCTGCTGCCGTGGAGCTTCTTCTCCACCGGGATGATGAGCTCGATCGGGTCGTTGGTCGGGAACGCCAGCCTCATCTCCAAGTCCTACTTCGACCGCAGGCTGCTGCCGGCGTCGGCCGTGAGCGCGGCGCTGGTGAGCCACCTCATCGAGATGGGCCTCCTCGTGGTGGTGCTGGCCGGCTTCGGGGACTGGCAGGCGGTGGCGTTCGTGCCCGTCGTCGTCGTGCTGATCGCCATCACCGCCCTGGCCGCCTTCGGCATGGGCCTGCTCCTGAGCGCGCTCAACGTCTACTTCCGGGACATCGAGCACTTCATGTCGATCGCGCTCATGGTGTGGATGTACCTGACGCCGATCATCTACCCGATCAAGCTGGCCCGCCAGTACGCCAAGTACGTCAAGCTCAACCCGATGACGGAGATGGCGAACTGCTTCCGCTCGGTCCTCTACTACGGCCGTTTCCCGACCGCGGTGGACATCGGGTACTTCGCCGGCTTCGCCGCGGTGGCGTTGGCCGTCGGTTGGACGGTGTTCAACCGCCTGCAGCCCGGCTTCGCCGAGGAGCTGTAGCCCGCTACCCGGGCTTGCGGGCCACCAGGCACAGCAGGTAGCAGGCGTCGGCGTCCCAGTACAGACCGGAGCTGCCGGCGACCTCGTCGGCGTCGAACCGCCCCGCCTCGAGCCCCCGGCCGGAGTAGTTGGCCCCCTTGCAGTCGACCACGACCAGCCGGGCTTCCTCGATCATGGACCGGAGCTCGTGCAGCCGGTATTCCACCTTGTGGTCGGGGTCGACGAACTCGTCCTGCTGCAACCGGGTCACCCGGGCGTTGGGCGTGTCGATGCCCAGGTGGCCACCCGGCCGGAGGATGCGCGCCACCTCGGCCAGGACACGGCGACCGGCGTCGGGAGGGACGTGCTCGATGGACTGGCCCGAGTAGACCAGGTCGACGCTGGCATCGGCGATCCCATCCAGTTCGGTCATCGAGTGGTAGCGGTAGAGCACCGGTCCCAGCGCCGTCTCGACCCGCTCCGACCGGCCTTCCTGGCGGTAGATCTCGTGGCGGTCCTCGGACGGCAGGTCGATGATGCTGAGGCTCTCGAAGCGGTACGGATAACCCATCGACACCATCGCCCCCTCGGGATTGCCGAGGTCGGTCCCGCCCAGGTCGACGATGGTCCCGGCCGGTGGCAGCGACCGGACGAACTGGCACCGGCTGGCGTGCAGCGAGTGTCCGAGCATCTTGCCCGGGAAGCGGACGTAGCGGTTGAACTCGCTGGAGGCCCGCAGTGAATCCACCAGGTCCCGGTTGGACCAGTTGCCGGAGCGCAGCCAGGCCACCGAGGTCTCCCGCCCGCCGGGATCGGGGCGGCGGCGCAGCATGACCTGGTACGCCATGTCCACCGCCGCCTCGGGCGCCATCGCGTCGAACCGGGTCCGGCGCCGGCGCATCATCCGTGAGAGTGTAGGCAGCGATGGCCGGGACCGCGCTGCACGTCGCGCCCCACCCCGACGACGAGATCCTGGGCTGCGGGGCCACCCTCCTGGCTCTCCGCCACGCCGGCTGGCGGGTCGTCAACCTGACGTGCTCTCTCGGCCGGCCCGCCGACCACGACCGCCGGCGGGCCGAGCTGGAGCGGGCGCGGCTGGTACTCGGCATCGACGGCCTCACCGCCGATCCGCCCGTCGCCATGAGCCGGGGCGACGATCTGGCGGCGGCCGAATCCCGGCTGGCGCAGCTGGTGGCCGGCACGGCCGGCGCCGTCGGCGCCGACCTGATCCTCTCGCCCCACCCCGACGACGGCCACCCCGCCCATGCCGCCACCGGCCGGGCAGTAGAGAGGTGCGGCGCCGCCGCCCGCTGGTGGGCGTGGGGCCTCTGGCGAGACCTGCCGGCGCCCAACCGCTACGTGCCGTTCGGCTTCTCGGTGCTCGACCGGCTGCTCGAGGCACTCGACTGCCACGCGGGCGAGCTCGAGCGTCAGCCCTACGACCAGCTCCTGATCACCCGGGCCCGCGCCTCGGCCATTCTCGGGGCGGAGCGGGTGTTCGGCTTCGGCTCGGGCCCGGCCTCGTCGGCCCCGTTCGCCGAGCTGCTCCAGGAGAGAGCGTGGTCCCGTTCAGGTTGGGAGACCGCTCCCGATGCGGCGCTGGGAGTCCATGGGGCCCCCGGCTCTCAGTAGCCCGGCCCTAACGTGGCGGTCGCCATGAGCGACACCCCCTTCCCCCTGCCCTATGCCGGCCTCGACCTCGCCGGCCAGGTGGCCCTCGTCACCGGCGCCAGCTCCGGCCTCGGCCGGCGCTTCGCCGCCACCCTGGCGGCGGCCGGCGCGGCGGTGGCCGCCGGAGCCCGGCGTACCGACCGCCTCACCGAGCTGGTCGGCGAGATCGAGTCCCGGGGCGGCCGGGCCGTGGCCGTCGCCCTCGACGTCACCGACGCCGGGTCGATCGTCGACGCTGTACAGCAGGCCGAGGACCAGCTGGGTCCGGTCACCAGCCTGGTCAACAACGCCGGCATCCCCGACGCCCAGTACGCCACCCGGATGCCCCTCGAGCTGGTCGACCGGGTCATCGACACCAACCTGCGGGGACCGTGGCTTCTGTCGTGTGAGGTGGCCCGCCGGCTCATCGCGGCCAAGCAACCGGGCCGCATCGTCAACATCTCGTCCGTCGGAGCTTTGAGCTACGGCGGCGGCGCGGCCGCGCTCTACTCCGTTACCAAGGCCGCCGTCATCAGGATGACCGAAGCGCTGTCGGCGGAATGGGCGCGGTTCGGGATCAACGTCAACTGCATCGCGCCCGGCGCTTTTTCCTCCGAGATGATGGACGGCATGCTGTCCCGGTTGGGCGCCGCCTCGGAGGTCGGGCCGCGGCGGCGGCTGGGCGACCCGGCCCAGCTGGACAGCACGATCCTGTACCTGCTGGCGCCGGAGTCGGAGTTCGTGACCGGGGCGGTGATCCGGGTCGACGACGGGCAGGGGCCGCGCTGATGGCGGTCGACGCCGACGTCTCGGCCCAGATCGTCGCCACCATCCGGGACTGGGTGCGCAAGGAGGTCGTCCCGGGCGCTTCGGCGCTCGAGCACGCCGACGAGTTCCCCGTCAAGTGGGTCGACGACATGCGGGGCTTCGGCCTCTTCGGCGCCCGCATCCCGGAGGAGTACGGCGGTCTCGGCCTGGACACCCTCACCTACGCCCGGCTGATGGAGGAGCTGGCCTACGGCTGGATGTCCCTGTCCGGCGTGGTCAACACGCACACCATCACGGCCACGCTCATCGCCCGCCACGGCGACGAGGACATGAAGGAGCGCCTGCTGCCGCGGCTGGCCGAGGGGGAGCTGCGGGCGGCGTTCTCCCTGTCGGAGCCGGACGCCGGGTCGGATACCGCATCCATCCGCTGCCGGGCCGCCCGGGACGGCCACGAGTACGTGCTGGACGGCACCAAGATGTGGGTCACCAACGGCGAGCGGGCGGCCGTGCTGTCGGTGGCGGCCCGGACCGACGAGGGCGTGACCTGCTTCATCGTGGAGAAGGAGCCGGGCCCGAGCTTCGACGGCATCACCGTCTCCAAGCACATCGACAAGCTGGGCTACCGCGGCCTCGAGACGGTCGAGATGACCTACACCGGCCACCGCGTCCCGGAGTCGGCCGTGCTCGGCGGCGCGGCCGGGCTGGGCCAGGGCCTGCGGTACATGCTCGGCGGCCTCGAACTGGGTCGCATCAACATCGCGGCCCGGGCCCTCGGCGTGGCCCGGGCCGCCTACGACGCGGCCATGCGCTACGCCCACGAACGGGAGACGTTCGGGACCCCCATCGTGCGCCACCAAGCCATCGCCTTCAAGCTGGCCGACATGGCCACCCGGATCGAGGCGTCCCGCCTGCTGGTCGAGTCGGCGGCAGCCAAGTATGAGGCGGGGCAGCGGGCCGACGTGGAGGCGGGCATGGCCAAGCTGTTCTGCTCCGAGACGGCCCTGGAGGTGGCGACCGAAGCCATGCGGATCCACGGCGGGTACGGCTACACGACCGAGTTCCCGGTGGAGCGGTACTTCCGCGATGCCCCTTTGATGATCATCGGGGAGGGCACCAACGAGATCCAGCGCATCGTGATCGCCCGGGGGCTGATGCGCCGCTGGGCCGAGGAGCACTGAGCAACCGAGGGGTGCCGCCGGAGTCGGTTGCAGACTCTGAGCGGTTTGGCGGACTCTGAGCGGAATTGCCGGGTCGACGGGCCGAAACCGCTCAGCGTTCCAAAACCCGCTCAAAGTCGTAAGCATGAAATGGCATGAAGTAGCGGACCGGCGTCGCCGGCGGCCTATCCGCCCGAGTCCACCACCATGTTCACCTGACCGTCGGGCCGGAGCACCACCTGCCGGCCCACGAACTCCTCCGCCTCCATCGCGGCCAGCAACCCGGCATCCGTCGCCCGCCCGTAG
>DATGAX010000024.1:0-7198 GCA_035312965.1 Acidimicrobiales bacterium | reverse complement strand
GCCGGCGTGGATCCTGTGGATCGCCAGGGTGTTCCCGGTGCGCCACTTCGCCGTCTCTTTGCAGGCCGGATTCCTCGGCACCCTTCCGCTGGGCCGACGTGGCGGTCGTCTCGGCCTGGGGGGCTTCGGTGCACTGGCCGCGGCGCGGTAGTTCAGTCTGGAGCCGCGCACCTGAAAGGCGGCGTCCACGTCAATGGCTCAACTGGGAGGCCTGCAGCACCTCGGCGTCGCCGTCGCCGAACCCGGCGATCGGCAGCCGGATTTCGCCGCGGCCGGCCGTGACACGGGTGATCGGCACGCTGAAGGAGTAGACGCCGGGTTGGACGACCGGCGCGACCGACCGGCTCGAGATCCGTGACATTTGGATCCGGGCTCCCCCCGACGTCCATGGCACCTGGACCAAGACGGTGACCGGAACCGGTGCGGCGTTCCGTGGGCCGGATGGGCACCTGGGATCCTGGCGGCACCCGACCGCCCGGCCCACGATGGCGGTGATCGCCCCTGTAGCCGGGTCGTAAGTGGCGATCGCGGTCACTGCCAGGGAGCTGGAGCTCACCGCCACCCGCGTCCCCGCCATGTGGGCGTAGGCCAGCCGGACCCAGTAGCCGGGCCGGGCCTGCGACCCGTCGGAGGTGAGGAGGCCGTCAAGGGTCGGCTGCTGGCAGTCCGCGGACCAGCAGCTGCGGTTGGCTCCATCGACTGCAGCGGCGTTGAGGGCGGCCAGATAGGCCACATCCCAGCCCGGGATGCGCTGCTGGGCCGCCGACCCGTACTCGTTGATGAACAGCTTCGGGCGGCCGAGCTGTGGCAGCCCGGCCAACTCATGGCGGGCCCGTCCGGCCTGAGCGGCGAGCGCTTGAGGGCCGCCGGTGTTGTCGTGCCAGGTGAGGGCGGCCAACTGGATGCCCTGGGAAGCGGCGAAGGAGAGGAACTGCGCCATGCTGAACGTCTTCGCGGTGGCCGGCGTGTCGAAGAAGGCCAACGAAGACCCACGATCCGAGCCGAGCTGTCGACGCCCCGAATGGCGCGGTACGAGACGGAGAACTGCTGCAGGAGGTTGGAGGCGGTGACCGTGGCGTAGGCCGCCGGGCTGTAGTAGCCCGATAGCAGGTCGGGCTCGTTGTAGATCTCCCAGTAGTCGACCTTGTACCCCGCCGCCTCGACCTGCAGGACCACCGACCGTACCCACAGGCCGTACTCGGTCCAATTCGACCACGGGGTGGTGGTGCCGTTCTGATCGGTGTTGCGCCACATGTCCGACAGAATGAGTGTCGTGGGGACCGAGCTGGTCTGCACCGCGTCCCACCGGGACGTGTTGGCCTGGGCGAAGGCGCTGCCGTCGATGGTGCTCCGCCAGGCGTTGGGCGACAGTGCATCGAAGCGGGACACGTCCGGTCCGGCGTAGATCGCGTGGAGGAAGCCCTGACCCACGTGGGTCATCGGCCCGACGTACCTGGTGCCGTCGATCGAGAGGGACACGCCGGTGGACCCTGGGCGGCGGCGGTGCGCGCCGCCGTGTAGGAGACGGTCGTCGTCCCGGGAAGTGGCGGGGGTTGCTGGCCGGGGGACGCCTCGGCGGTCCGCCGGAGGTCCGCCGGAGGTCGGGTTCCACCAACACCCGACCGTCCCGTCGCGGCGTTCTGGCGCGGCGCCACCGTCAGCGCAGGAGCGGCTGTCGGTATCCGGGTCGGCGCGGTGCCCGGCGGGACCGGCGCCGGTGCCCGCCCGCCGCTCACGCGGAGGACCGGCGTGGCCAGGACCAGGACGAGAGCCAGGCAGACGGTTGCCACGGCGGGCGACACGAATCGATATCCACCCACCCGGTGGCGGCGCAGTTGTGCGTACTCATTGGTGCTTACAGGGCGCGACATATGACTTCCTTGTGGCCTCGCTGGGTCTCCGATTTGGCGAATCCGGACGGTCACGGACCGCTCCTCGCTGAAACCTTCGGGGCCGCCGCCGGACGGGTTGAGCCCTTCCGGCGCCCCCACGTCACTCGAAGTATCTAGACCAAACGGTCGAAAGGAGCGTCATGTTCACGCAATAACGCACAAGTAGTGGAGAACCGGAAGTTCGTTGACTAGCCCGAAGGCTCTAATACGAAGAATTCGCCCTAAACCCACTAAAACACCCATCGAGGATGGCCCCGGTGATCAAAGCTCCTGGTGAATAAGGTTCGAATAGCGACTCGCCTCTTTACCTCCAATACCGGGTTGACGATGCCCCGGTCATGCACGAATACCCTCGTCGAACGACCACGCCGGTCCGCCTGCTGGGATCGGTATGCGCCCTCGTGGCGGTGCTCGACGGCGTCGGCGTGGGCCGGGCGGTGGGCGAAACCTGGCCCCGCCCCGCCCCGACCGGCGCCCTCGTGGTGGCCCACCCGCCGGCCGGCTGGTCGACGGTACCGGTCTCGCCCTCGCCGCCCCGCCGCACGTCCACGACCATCCGGCTCGCGCCGCCCCGACCACTACGGGCTGCTACGCCCGTCCATCTCCCGACGCCGGTCGGGGCCGTCCCCCCCGTTGGGCGCCGCCGTCCGGCCGCTCAGACCCCCTCCACGCCGCCCCCCGGTCCCCCCGTACCCGCGCCGGCACCACCGCCGCCCTCCTCGACCACCACGGTTGCGCCGCGCCCGGCGCCCCCGAGCCGGCCCCCCGCCCCGGCCGATCCGCCCCGCTCCATACCGCCGGACCAGGCCTTCGAGACGGCGTGCTGGACATCGTCGCCGAACACCGCCAGCTGCAACCAGGCCGCCCTGGCCGATATCGACAAGGCCCGATCGGGCGAGGGACTGGGAGCCCTCCAGCTGCCGAGTGACTTCAGCACCCTGACCGTGCCGGCGCAACTGATCGCGGTGGCCAACGCCGAGCGCACCAGCCGGGGCTTACCCGCCCTCTCGGAACGCACCCAGTGGGACGATGCGTCTCAGCAAGGTGCTCGGAGCGGCCAGGACCCGACCGGACCGAGTGACGCGGCATGGGCTTCCAACTACGCCATCGGCGACCCGACGGCCCTGTCGGCCGACTACAGCTGGATGTACGACGACGGCGCCGGGAGCAACAACGTCGACTGTTCGGCGAGCCACCCGAGCGGGTGCTGGGGCCACCGGCACAACATCCTCTCGCCCTGGGGCGGTACAGCCGGCGGCGGCATGGCCGACACTTCCGGTGGGGTGGCCCTGGCCGAGTTGTTCGTCGAAGGGTGATCCGGCCGGGGACGGCTCAGTGCCAGAAGGCCAGGCGGCCGGCGATGGCCTCGTTGGCTTCCGGGTTCGACGACTGGCCGGCACAGGCCGCTTCGCCGCCGACCGGGCCCGGGCACGACGCGGCGAAGCTGACCCACGGCGTTCCGTCGGGCCCGACGTCGACCCCGATGTAGTCGTCCCGGGCCGGCACCGGGTCGCTGGTGCGCATCGGCCGGCCGGTCGGATTGACGGAGACGGCCCACAACACGGGCGCCTTGGCGTTGATGTCGGAGGTGTACACCACCCAGCCGTCATAGACGGAGGTCGTCCCCCGCGCCGCGAGAACAGACAAAGCCACCGTGCCCCGACCGCGTTCGGCCATCGCCCATTGGCTGATGGGGCCGAGACCGGGTGGCGTCAGCTGCATCGGCTTGGCCCAGGTGTGGCCACCGTCCATCGAGGTCGCGACGACCACGGCACCGGCCGCGTTCTGGAAGGCGAGGAACAACTCGCCGTTCGAGCCGATCCTGAGCTCGCCATCGGCCGGCAGTACGACCGGCGTGCCCCGGGTGGCCACCAGCCGCCACGTCGCCGCCTCGTCGGTGCTGCGGGCGAGGAACGTCGAGCTGCCGCACTGGTCCTCGACGTACAAGGACCCGTCCGGTGCGCCCTCGGGATAATTCGGGTCACTGTCCTGCAGCGTCTCCCCGTTGGTGCCACACGCCGGTTGCTGCGGCACCGGATAGCTGGAGAGGATCGACGCGAACTGCCAGGTCACCCCGCCGTCCATGCTGCGGTAGCAGGCGCGATAGCTCGGGACGGGCAGCCCCGCCTTGACCACGTTGTTGCCGCACCAGTACGTGACGTCGGAATAGCCCACCGGCCGGGCACCGCCCCTCGGGGCGGGAGCGGACGTGAAGCGGGGGTTCTCGGACTCCACGTAGCCGGCGAGGGCCGCTTCCGACCAGGACCGACCACCGTCGCCGCTTGCCAGCACGTGCGCCTGACCGGCCGGCAGCTGGTCCTGCGGCGGCACCTTCCCGGAATCGGGGACGGGATCCGGGGACAAGGCGTAGAAGAAGATGCGGCCGGTGGTCCGGTCCACGTAGATGGCGTCGTCCTGCGGCACCCACGTCGCCCCGCCGGGCGCGGCGAAGGCCCACCGCCGGCCGCCGTCTCCGGTGAGGGACAGCCCGCCGGGGCTGACCTGGCTGTCGAGCCTGGGGCCGGGCAGGCCGGCGCCGTAGCCCGTCCCGGCCAGGCCCGGGGTCAGGATGGCCGGTTCGTACACCACGGTGCCGTTGGGCATCACCGCTACCTGCGTCTCAGAGCCGCCGAACCCCGTCCCGACCAGGCACGGCTCCGGAGCCCGAGCCGGCTGTGGGCGCAGAGGTCCGGTCCCGGGATGGTAGGCGACGGCCCGCCGACCGGCTTCGCAACCCGGTCCCGCCGGAGTCTGTGGCGCTGCCCGCGTCGCCGCACCGGCCCGGTCGGCAAGGCCGGGGCCGCCCAGCGCGGCGCCCGTCAGGACGAGGGCGGCGACTGTCGTGGCCCGGCGGTGGCTGATTGCTCGCACCGTCGAGTGCTTCGCCGCGGCGTCCTCGTCTCCTGCCGCCCGACCAGCCGAGAGTGGAGCATGATGGTCACCGTGAGTGCGATCTGCTCGGGACCGGTCGTCCAGACAGCGTGGGTCACCAAGGACCTGGGTGCGACGGAGGAGCACCTGAGCGCCCATTTCGGAGCGGGGCGATGGACCCGGTTCGAGGGCATCGAGTTCGGGCCGGACACCTGCGAGCTCCGGGGGCACCCGGCCGACTTCGCCGCCGACATCTCGCTCAGCTACGTCGGCGCCATGCAGCTGGAGCTCATCCGGCCCGGACGGGGCACAAGCATCTACCACGAGTTCCTCGAAGCCGGCGGGCCCGGGCTGCACCACATCTGCTTCGAGACGGTGAGCATGCCGGCCACCCTGGAAGCGGCGGCCGCCGCCGGGATCGAGGTAGTGCAGCGGGGATCGATGGCGGGCCTGATGGAATTCGCCTATCTCGACGGAGCGGCGGCCGGAGTCCCGTTCGTGGAGATCGCCCACATCAGCCCGGGAATACGGTCCATCTTCGAGCAGATCCGGTCTGGCGCCTCGACTTAGAGCGGTGCCGGCGGCTGCGCCCGGCGGCAGGGCCGCCGGGCGCTCCCCAGCCGAGCACGGGTCACGATGTCCCCGTCCGGCAATAGTTCGGCATCCGAACAATCGGTACCTTCTGGAATAATGGGTCCTCCCGGTTCGACCGCTGTCCGTGTTCGTCCGGCGCGGTGGTCGCCGTGGGTTACTCGGTGACGATCCCCTTCCGCTGACGGAGTCACCCCCTCCGCAGGACTACCGAGGCTGATCGTCAAGGCCGGGCTGTGAACGCTCCCTCGGAAGTGAGCCGGAGGACGTTGGGGGCCTCTACCCCCGCCGGCGCGGGCGGCGCGCCGGGGAGGAGCAGGTCGCCGGTCACCTCCGGTTGGAACGCGCCGCCCGACTGGGCCGCCAGCTCCTCGAGGAACTGGCCCTCAGCGGCGGTGTACGCGGGGGTGCCCGGCGGCCCCCATTCGGGGTTGTAGACGGAAAGGCCGCCGACGCCGCCGGCGATCGGCGCCACGAACTGGCCGGTGCCGGCGTCCACCAGGTACTGCGTCCCCGGGCCGAGCCGCTGGGGGCCGGCCACGCTGTCCCAGCCGACCGAACCGTCGGAGATCCGCATCAGAACCTGTTGGGGGACGCCCCCGACATTGGCCATGAACGGTTCCAGCTGAGCCCGCTCCATGGCGGCACCGTAGGCCTCGTACTCCTGGAGCCGGCTGTCGATGTAGGACTGCAGCTCGGGCCGGACCGACTGCCATTCCGCTTCGGTCATGTCGGCGGGCTTGACCGCTTCGCGCTGGGACCACTCGGCGTCGCTCATGCCGGGCGGGCGCTCGAGCAGCTGCGGTTGGCCGAAGCCGGTGAGCCCCTGGTCGCCGCGCGCTCCGATGCCGATCATCCACTCGTTGGGGTGTATGGCGCGGGGCTTGGGCATCTCCATGGGGCCGGCCGCGCCGTGCATGCGTTGTTCCATGGCGTGCTCCGAACCGGGCCGGACGTCAATGTGCGAGCCGGGCGGCATCTCGGCCAGCCGCTCCTGTATGTGCTGGGCGGCAGTGGGGTCGACGCCGAAGCGGTGGACGTCCTGAGGTGGCACCTCCTGGCCGGGTTGGCCGTGCGAGAGGATGTGCGTCGGGGTGTCCGTGGGTTGATGCAGGCTTCCGGAGGTCGCCGTCCCGGGGTGCTCGGGGGCGACAGGCGGGGCAGCACCCGTGCCCGGATGGCCCGTGCCGGTGCCCGGATGCGTCGTCGGGCCGGCGCCTGTTCCCCCCGGGACCGGGTGGGTGGTGACGGGGTGGGTGGTGGCGCCCGATGTTCCGCTGCCCGGATGGGTACCCGTGCCGGTGCCGGTGCCCCCGGCAGATCCGCCGCTGGATCCGCCATGGGTCGCGTGGGGCGTGCCGCTGGCGCCGTGGGTGCCACCAGTACTGCTGCCGGATCCGCTGCCACCGTGGGTGCCGCCGGAGCCGCCGCCCGAGCTGGCGCCGGAACCGGCGTGGCTGCCGGCACCCGACCCACCGTGGCTGCCGCCTCCCGAACCGCCGCCGGAGTGTCCTCCGGTGTGTTGAGGTTCGCCCACCACCCCGGCGGTGATGGGATCAGGGGCGCCACCCTGATGATGCGAGCCGCCGGCGTGCTGGCTGCCTCCGCCGTGCTGTGACCCGCCGCCGTGGTGCTGCCCACCGTCGTGCGGTGGTACGGGGACCGGCGTAGGGCTGGGAGTGGGCGTCGGTGTCGGTGTTGGTGTCGGTGTCGGTGTGGGGATCGGCGAAGGGATCGGCGAGGGTGTTGGGGTCGGAGTTGGAGTGGGGGTCGGGCCCGGCGTGGGAGCGGGGGGAGTCGGACTTGGCGTCGGAGTGGGGCTCGGTCCGGGGATGGGTGACGGT
>DATGAX010000023.1:0-7191 GCA_035312965.1 Acidimicrobiales bacterium | reverse complement strand
AAGGGCGCCCCGACGCAACGGTGCCGACCGGCGCCGAAGGGGATCCAGGTCCAGGGATGCTCGCGGTCGGCGAACTCGGGGTCCAGGTAGCGGTCCGGGCGGAAGGAGTCGGGGTCGGCGAAGTCCCCGGCGATCCGGTTGGACACGGCCGGGCTGGCCCCCACCAGGGCGCCGGCCCGGATCCGGTGCCCGGCCACTTCGAGGTCCCCGGTGGCGACGCGCAGCACCAGCACCAGCGGCGGGTGGAGGCGGAGGGCCTCCTTGATGGCGGATTCCAGCAGGGGTATCTCCCGGAGCGCCTGGTAGGTCAGCTCCTCGCCCCCAGGGAGGGCGTCCACCTCGGCCACCACCTGGCCCATCACGTCGGGGTGGCGCAGCAGCTCGATGAGCGTCCAGGCCGCCGTGCCCGACGTGGTGTGGTGCCCCGCGAACATCATCGAGATGAACATGCCCGTCACCTCGTCCGTGCTGAACCGGGCCTGGCCCGACTCGTCGGTGATGGACATCAGCACGTCGAGCAGGTCCCGGTCGGCTTCCGCCGGGGCGCTCCCGGCCCACCGCCGGTCCATGATCTCCTGGACCAGCGCGACCAGGCCGACGCGCGCCTCGTCGCGTCGGCGAAAGCTCTCGATCGGCGCATAGGGGTCGACGTAGGCGAGGGCGTCCGTGCCCCGCTCCAGCTCGTGGTACAGCTCGGCGAAGCGGCGGTCGAGGTCCTGGCGGAACCGGCGCCCGATCAGGCAGGAGGAGGACGTGTAGATCGTCAGCTCCGAGAACCAGTCGAGCAGGTCGATGGTGCCGGACCCTTCCCACCTGCCGACCAGGCCCCGCACCTCCGTGGCGATGGTGGCGGCGTGACCGCGCATGTACTTGTCGCGCAAAGACTGGTTGTGGAGCATCTCCCGGCGTCTTTCGGGTGGCGCGTCGAAGACGACTCCCTCTCCGAAGATGGGCGTCATGAACGGGTAGGCGCCGGCCTGGTCGAGCAGCTCCTCAGGCGCCCGGAAGAACCATTCGTTGGCCTCCGCCCCCGTGAGCAGGATGACGTCGCGGCCGGCCAGGTCGAAGCGCCCGACGGGGCCGCACTCCTGCCGGACGCGGTGCATGAGGGCCAGGGGGTCGCGCCGCAGCTCCTCGAGGTGGCCGCCGGGGGCGACCCCGCCGGAGACCGTGGTCGGATCGGTCAGGGTGGTCACCTACTTGGCCTCCGTGGTGGTCGGCAGGGCGGCGAAACCGCGGACGTTGATGGAGTGGACGCGGGCCGCGGCGGCCTCGTCGACCTCCCATCCGGAGCACCGCTCGGCCAGAAGGCGCAGCACGGTCCGGGCCTCCAGCCGGGCCAGGGACGCACCGAGGCAGAAGTGACGACCGGCGCCGAAGCTGATGAGCTTCGAGGCGTCCCGGCCGATGTCATAGGTGTCCGGGTCGGGGAACACGGCGGGGTCCCGGTTGGCCGACCCCAGCAAGAGGAGGACGGGGGAGTCGGGCGGGATGACGGTGCCGAGCAGCTCGACCGGCCCGTGGGTGACGCGGACCAGCATCTGGGTGGAAGTGTCGTAACGCAGCGTCTCCTCGACCCAGGCGGGGACCCGGTCGGGGTCCTCGGTGACGGCATCCATGACAGGGCGGAACCGGGCCGCCCAGTACCAGGCGTTGGCCAGGAGCTTGGTGGTCGTCTCGTTGCCGGCGACCACCATGAGGATCAGGAACGAGATGATCTCGTCGTCGCTGAGACGGTCCCCGTCGACCTCCGCAACTGTCAGTGCAGATGTCAAATCACCGGTCGGTGCGCGCCGGCGCGCCGCGATCAGATCCGAGAAGTACCCGGCCAGGAGGATGGCCGCCTCGATGCCGGCGGCGGGAACGTCGAGGACGCCCGCGTCGCGGTGCACCAGCAGGTCGGCCAGCCGGCGCAGCTCGGCCCGGTCCGAGGGGGCGACACCGAGCAGCTCGGAGATGACGTCCATCGGGACCAGCCCGGCCAGATCGGTGACGAAGTCGAACCGGCCGCCGGCCAGGGCCGGCTCCAGGTGGCTCATCGTGATCCGTTCGATCCGTGCGGTCAGATCCGCCACCCGCTTGGGCGTGAAGCCCCGCGACACCAGGGCCCGCATCCGGGTGTGGTCGGGTGGGTCCATGGCCAGGAACGACATGGCCCGGTGAGCTTCCGGCCCGAACGAGGCCGGGTCGAGCGACACGCCGTACCGGTTGGACAGGCGCCTCCCGTCCTTGAACCCGGCCGCCACGTCGGAGTGGCGGGAGAGGGCCCAGAACCCGTACAGATCGCTGTGGTAGAGCGGCGCCTCCTCCCGCATCCGGGCGTAGGTGGGGTAGGGGTCATCGTGGATGGCGTAGTCGTACGGGTCGTACACCAGCTCCTCGGTGCGGGTGGTCATCGCGCTCCCCTCATGATCAGCTGGCCGGCGGACGCCAGCGCGTCCGGGACTTGGTCGGCGGCGAGGTGCCCGAGACCCATCCACAGCAGGGCTCCCGAGTAGAGGATGTCCAACGCTCTCATCACCTCGCCGGTGCCGGCCGCACCGATCGCCGCCGCCAGGCGGTCGTGGAACGCCCGCCCCATCCGCATCCGGATGGCGGCGATCTCCGGCCCGGTCTGCAGGAGGGCGAGGGCACCGGCGGCGGCGAGGGCGGGCTCGTCGGCCATGAAGGTGCCCAGCCGTCGTAGCTCGGCGGTCAGCCGCGTGACGGGCCGGGCGCCTCGCGCCGGAGGTGCGTCGAGGAGCCGGCTCATCTCCCGGCCCATGACCTCGGCGAGAAGGTGGTCCTTGGATGCGAAATGGGTGTATGCGGTGGCCGCCGCCACCCCGGCCCGGCGGGCCGCGCCCCGGACGGTCGTACCGTCGTAGCCCAGGTCCCGCGCTTCGGCCGCCGCCGCGTCGAGCAGTCGGTCCAACGTCCGGGCCTGGCGGGCCGACGGCCGGCGCCGGCGGGGTTCGATGGGGTAGGGGCCTTCCGCCCCCTCGGGATCCGGGGCGCTGGATGCGCTCATAATGTGCAGACTAGTGTCTGGACGCGTGTCCAGGAAACAGGTCGTCGGCGTGATCGGTCTCGGAGACATCGGGCGGGGCGTGGCCACGGGGGTGGCCGCCGCCGGTCACGACCTCGTGGTCTGCGATGTGCGGCCGGAGGCGACGGCGGCCTTCGCCGGATCCGCTGAGGTGGCGTTGTCGCCGGCCGATCTCGGGGTCCGGGTCGACGTGGCTGTCGTGGCGGTGGTCAACGACGAGCAGGTGCGCCAGGTCGTCCTGCCGCCGGACGGGCTGCTCTCGACCATGTCGGTAGGGGGGGCCGTGGTGATCCTCTCGACCGTGTCCCTGGACACCGTCAGGGCGGTGGCCGACGGGGCGGCGGGACGGGGCGTCGCCGTCGTCGACTGCGGTGTCTCGGGGGGGCCTTCCGCCGCGGCGACCGGGGAGCTCGTGTCGATGGTCGGTGGTGGCGAGGACGCCGTCGCCCAGGCCATGCCGGTGCTCGAGGCCTTCAGCTCGGAGGTCGTGCGGATGGGTCCTCTGGGTGCCGGGTTGCAGGCCAAGTTGGCCCGCAACATCGTCCAGTACGTGTCGTGGATGGCCGCCTACGAGGCCCAGAAGCTCGCCGAGGCGGCCGGCGTGAGTCTCACCCGGCTGGCCCGGGTGATCAAGGCCAGCGATGCCAAGATCGGGGGCGCCAGCACCTTGATGTTCCGCAAGACGGTGGCTCCTTTCGGGCCCGAGGACGACGCCGGGCTGGTCGGGGCCATGCGGACGGCCGCCGGGCTGGCCCACAAGGATCTGGGCGCCGCCCTCAGCCTCGCCACCGAGTTGGGGGTCGAGCTGCCGGTGACCGCTCTGGCCGAGAGCAGGATCGACGACGCGTTCGGGGTCGGGCATGGCTGAGCGGCGCCCGCCCCGCCCCGATCGGGCCGCCGGCCAGGCCCGGATGCAGGAGGTGTACGGGTTCGGCGCCGACCCCGACGTCGGGCCGGGCGACTTCCTCGCCTTCACCGTCGACCACCTGTTCGGCGATGTGTGGTGCCGCCCCGGGCTCGACGTGCCGGCCCGGCGGCTGATCACCATCGGGATCCTGGCCGCCCAGGGACAACCCGATCTGCTCGACGTTCAGTTCGACGCCGCCCTGGCCAAGGGTGAGCTGGATGAGGACCAGGTGCGCGAGGTGGTCATCCACCTCGCCCACTACGTCGGCTGGCCGTTGGCCGCCGGAGTCAACAACTCGGCCGAGCGGGTCATCGCCCGTCGCCGGAAGCAGGCCGGCGCCGGCGACGCCTGACGCCGGCCGCTTGTCGCCGCCCGCTTGTCGCCGCCCGTCCCCTTCGTCCCTTTCCGCCGTCGGGGTAGTGCTCAGGAACTGCGCCGATTGGTCCGAATTTGGCGGGGATGGACTGCGAGCTCTGTGGCGGTACCGGGCATTCGTCCGGGCGTTGCTCCGTGCGGCAGACCGCGCTCATGGACTTCCTCCGACAGCTCCATCCCGGCGGCGAGTGGGTTCCCGCCTCGGAGAAGCTCCTGCCGCAGGCCGGGCTGGCCCCGCAGGGGGAGCGGGTGGTCGTGGCCGCTCCCAGCCACAGAGAGTCAGCTGGCCGCCCCTCCGAGAGCCCCCGTCCGACGCCCCCGACCGCCCCGCCCGCTCCCGCCGCGCCGGCCGCGCCGAGCCGCTTCCTGGCTGCCCTACCGTCTCGCTTCGAAGCACCCAGCCTGCCCATCGACGTGGCCAGCGCGGCCCGGTTGCCGGGGTTCGGGCCGCCTCGCCCGCCCGCTCCGGCGGCGCCCGGCCGGGCCGACGTCCCGGGACCGCCGGCGCTGTCCGAGGCCGATCTCGAGGCGCTCGACAGGTTGGTGGAGTCGGAGTCGGCGTCGACCGGGAGGGAAGGCGGGGCTTCGCCGGCCGTCCGCCTGAGGCGCTCCGGCCCTCCGGTCAATGGGAGGCCGGCCGCCCGCCGACCGGGTGCGTTCGGCCCGACCCCGCCACCGGCCGGGCCGCCGGTTCCGGCCCCGTTGGCGCCCGTCGTGCGCCTGCCCGTGCCGGCGCCCCGACCGGCCGTTCCCGCCGCCCAGCTGCCGCCTCCTCCCGCCGCGCCCCCGGCGGACCCGCCGGCCGCCCGGCCGCCCACTCGGGCCGCCTCCGACCCGCCCCGGCCGGCCGTATCGGCGCCGCCCGTCCCGACCGCCGCCTCCGGACCTTCCGTCACCGCTGACTCCGCGCTGCCCGGGGCGCCGGCGTCGCCGCCCCCGGCCGCGCCGGCGTCGCCGCCGCCGGCCGGGATGGACTCGCCGCCGGCCCCCGCCACCTCTCCGGCGGCCGACGCCGGCCCTTCTGCACCGCCCGTCACCGCCTCGTCTCCGCCCCCGGCTTCGACCGCCGGCCCGTCGACCACGCCTCCTGGATCGGCCGGGGCCCCTACCGCGACATCCGGGGTACCGGACTCGGCGTCACCGCTTCCGTGGACGGCGCTGCCCACCTGGCCCCCGCCCGGCTCGTCGCCGGTCCGGACCCCGGCCCCCCCGGCCGCCCGCGACACCGGCCCCCTCCCGTCCCGCCACCGGACCAACCCGCCCCGGCGGCCCGGGCGGTGGGCCCTGCTCGCCGCCGCTCTTCTGGCTGCCGCCGGGGCCGGGGTCGTCCACGTGGCGGGGTCGCCGGCGCCGCCTCCCGCGCCGCACGCATGGGACCCGCGAGTGGCTTCCGTCGCCTCGTTCGTGCAGCAACAACGGGGCCTCCTCTGGAAGCACCCCGTCCGCGTCGTCTTCCTCTCCCGCCCCGCCTTCCTGGCTCGCTTCGGCCCGGGCGCCGCCCGGACCGGCGCCGACACGGCCCGCTACCGGCCGGCGGAGCGCACCCTCTACGTCGTCGGCCCGCCTCTGGACCTCTACACCGAGGTCGCGGTGGTGGGCCAGCTGACGGTGGCTCTTCAGGCCCAGTACCCGGGCAGCGCCGGCCCCGAGCTGACCGACGCCCAGGCCGTCGAAGCCGAGCAGGCCTATGCCGCCGGCCTCACCGCACGGCAGGCCGAGGCGCTCCGGGCCGAGCAGGCCCGGGGATTCTGAGCGACCTGCTCAGTTCCGGGGCAGGTCCCGGAACGGCGTGACCTTGTCGTTGTTGGGCTCCTTCGGCAGGCCGAGCACCCGCTCGCCGATGATGTTGTGCTGGATCTCGTCGGTGCCGCCGTAGATCTGGGGACCCTGGGCGAACAGCACCATGTCGGTGACCATGGCGCCCAGGCCCCCGCTGGGCAGGTCGGCGAGAGCGTCGCTCGAAGCCGTGTCGTAGCCGTGGAGCATGCCCCGGGGACCCAGCAGGCGCATGCCCAGATCCCGGGACAAGCGCAGGATGATGCTCATGGACAGCTTGGCGATGTTCCCCATGCCGGGAATGTCCCCGCCCGCCTCGCGTAGCGCCTTCTGGCGCAGAGTGGTGTAGCGGCCGATCTCGGTGAGGGTGTGCAGGCGGGCCAGATCCTGGCGGACTCCGGGATCACCCGCGGCCCCGGTCTGCTGTGCGACGGCGTGCAGCAGCTTGAACGTGGCGCCCACCCCACCCGGCCCGCCGGACCCGCCCCGCGAGCGGGCGCGTACGAGGTCGCCCACCCGCTTGCCCAGGTCGCCGCCGATGGAGCCCGGCAACGCCGTGCTGGCCGCCGCCGATCCGCCGCCCGCACCGAGTCCGGCCCGCTCGAAGGCCAACGTGGTGTTGGCCACCGCCCAGCCGTTGTTGGCGCCGCCGATGATGGCGGCGTCACTCACGCGGGCTTCGTTGATGAAGACCTCGTTGAAGAGCGCCCGGCCGGTCATCTCCCGCAGGGGCCGCACCTCGATGCCGGGTTGCCTCATGTCCAGGGCGAAGTAGGTGATCCCCTGGTGCTTGGGCACATCGGGGTTGGTGCGGGCGAGGAGCATGCCGAGATCGGCTACCTGGCCGCCGGACGTCCAGACCTTCTGCCCGGTCACCACCCACTCGTCTCCGTCCTTCTCGGCCCGCGTGGCCAGGCCGGCCAGGTCGGACCCCGCCCCGGGCTCGGAGAAGAGCTGGCACCAGGCCTCCTGGCCGGTGACGATGCCCCGGATGTAGCGCTCCTGCTGCTCCGGCGTGCCGTGGGTGGCAATCGTCGGGGCGGCCAGCAGCAGACCCAGCCCGCCTGGCGCCGGCAGGGCGCCGAAGCCGGCGATGGCCTCCTGG
>DATGAX010000022.1:0-5787 GCA_035312965.1 Acidimicrobiales bacterium | reverse complement strand
GACCTTGGGCTGGCGGCCCTTGATCTGCCGTTCGGCTTCTGCGATGACGGCGGCATGGGAGCCGATGTGCAGGACCCGCCAGCCGGAGTCGGCCGCCATGTCGAGAAGGGGCCAGAACCAGTCGAGCACGGCGTGGCGGTGGACCAACTGCACGGGCTGACCCAGGGCCCGGGCCAGCGCCACCACGACGGCGCCGTCCACGAACACCAGGTCGGCCCGTTCGAACTTGGGCGGCAGGGCCGGGTCCTTCTGGCACAGGGCCAGGGAGTGCATGTTCTGGTTGAGGACGACCAACGGCTCCCGGTCGTCCACGCCTCGGGCGATGCGGGACAGGAACTCCGACCGCTCCACGGTGTCGACGAAAGTCCCGAGGAACCTGCGCCGGTGGTCGGGATCGTCGGGCTGACTACCCACGGGAGACGCGGCGGCGGGACCGGGTCGGCGCGACCTGGTTCGTGACGATCACCAGTTGGCCGCGTGCGTCGGAGAAAGTGGCGCGGGTGAAGGCGTGCAGGTAGCGCTCGTGCTCGTTGGGCAGCGGCACCACCAGCACCGTGACGTCGCTCGAGCGTGCCACCGACACGACCGACGCCGTCACCGACAGGCTCCCACCGTCCAACACGAGCACGTCGGCGTCGAAGTCGTCGTCGCTCAGCTGGAACTTGCGCTCCCGCCGGGGCGACGAGCCCTCGGCGCGCACGGGCGACGACGGGCCGGTCATCCGGCCCGGAAGGCTGTAACCGGGCCAGGACGGGTCGCCGCTGGCCGCCGGGCGGTCGGATCGCACGACGCCGAAACGACCGGCTGACTCCTCTTCGTCCGCGGCCGCCTCCTCGAGCCCTGACAGCCCGACCAGGCGGACCACCCGGTTGCCGTCACGCAGGGCGGCGGCCAGGGCGGCCGACAGCGTCGAGACGCCGGCCGAGCTCTCCAGGCTCGTCACGAGCACCGTCTTGCAGTTGCGCGCCGAGCGGGCGGCCTCGACGAAGACGGCGATCTTGGCCACCTCGACGGCGAACCCGGGGTGGTCCTTCCAGTCGAGGTTGTTCTTCCAGCCGCCCGCTCCCGGGCCAACCGAGCGGTCGGCGCCGTGCCATTCCGAAACGTGCGGCAGCTCGGCCGCCGTCGTGATGCCGATGGCCGACTCGACGTCCTCGCTGCGGATCATCCGGGGCCGTATGGCGGCGATCAGCACCGACACGATCAGGCCGAGGGCCAGACCGCCCAGCAGGCCGAGGGCAGCCTTGATGGTCGTGTGGCGGGGGAGCGGCGAGCTCGGGAGGTTGGCGCTGCCGATGATCTTGGTGCCGCTCAAGGCCGACGGCGACACGGCGTCCAGGTTGGCCAGCTCCTGGGCCACCGGGCCCACCTGGTTCTGGATGTAGTTGATCTGAGCCGGGCTGGTCGTGGTCGTGAGCTGGACCTGCAGCGCGTTGAGGCGATCTTCGAGGCTGCTGCGGATCTGGCCGATCTCGAGGTTGATGGAGACGTTGAGCTGCTGGATGTAGGTGTTGACCACCTGGTTGGCCAGAGCCTGGGCCCTGTCGGCGGCGCCGGTGGTCGCCGCGATGTCGATGATGTCCGAGGTCTGCCGCTGCGTGACGGAGATGGCCTTCGCCACCTGGAGCCGGTCCATCCGCACCGCTCGGGCCACGTTGCCCAGCACCGTGTTGCCAGTGATGACGCCGATCTGGGTCTGCACGTAGGCGGACGGGTCCTGCGTGGCCTGGCTCCCGTTGAACACCGCCACGTTCGGCGGGTACACCTCGATGCTGGCCGCCGTCTGGTACTTGACCGGGCTGGAGATACCGATCCAGGTCCCGATGGCCAAGCCGACGATGCCAAGGAGGAGGATCAGCACCAGGCTCCGACGGATGGCCCCCAGCAGGAATCGGGCTTCCATCAGGCGACCGCCCTGTTCAATAGGCGGGATAGCGCCATCCGACGAGTCCTCCCATCATTCCGACGGCTCTGGTCCCGCGCAGGACCCCGTCGGCCAAGTGTACGCGGCTACCCCTCACCGACCCCGACACCAGGAGAAGAATTCCCATGATGCCCCATTTGGCTGCCGCCAGGGCGCGGTAGGCCGGCGACTCACCCAGCTCGCGGTGGTGGCGGGCCAACAGACCGAGCGTGTTCCCCTTGCGCAGCTCCCGCTTGAGCAGGAACCGGAAGGTGGTGCGTGACTCCGGCACCGTCTCGTGGACAGTGGCGCCTGCCGCGTAGCGGATCTCCAGGCCCCGGGCCGCGGCCTGACGGAAGAAGAGCTGATCCTCCCCGCCGGTGCGGTCGTAACGGGGGTCGAAGTGCAGGCCGGCCTCCCTGATGCGGCCGAGATCGAGGAGGGCGTTCCCCGATATGGCCTCCCGGAGTCGGGCTCCGTCGGGGAACTCGGCCAACTCCAGAAAACGGCCCTGCACCAACCAACCCGGGGCGGCCGGGCCGTAGCGGGGTATGACCGGTCCAGTGATGATCGGCGCGGAGGTCGCCCGATGGCTATCCAGGAGCGCGCCGAGCCACCACGGTTCGGGGATCTCGTCGTCGTCTATGAAGGCCAGCAGGTCGCCGTCGGCGGCGTCGAGGACGGCGTTGCGAGCCCGCGAGAGACCGCGCTCGGGTACGTGGCGGACCTCGACGGGGAGGGGAGCGCGATCAGCGAAGGCGTGGGCGGCATCCAGGCCGGATCCGGCCGGGCTGTTGTCCACCACGAGGACCGAGGCCGACAGGTCGGGTCGGTCCAGGGCCCTCTGGCCCGCGACGGCGGCGAGGAGGCTGGTCAGCATGGCCGGCCGGTCCGCCGTGCACACGCCGATGACCACGCGGGCCCCTCGGGCATCGTTCTCTCGCACGGTCCGTGGACGGTACTATCGCCCCAGCGTGGGCGCGATGAGCGCAGCAGGTATCACGGCGGAGTCCCGGCTCTTCGCAAACGCGAAGGCCCAAATCGGAAAATTGGTACCAATGAGGAAACTGCTGCGTCTTCTTGTGCGGCAGGACCCCTACGCTCGCCGACGAATGGATCCACAGAGGTCCTTTCATCGGACGGGACTGTGAAGGCAGGAGTTATGTTTTCGGCCGACGCCGCGACGCGACGCCGCACAACGCAGGTCGCGGCCTGTGTCTGAGGTAGCGCTCGAGCTCGCCGGGGACGACGGCCCCGCTCGCCTCGTCGGGCTGCCCACCGCCGATTCGGTCGGAGGCCTCATACAAGACATCGCCATCCCTGCCCGGTTGGCGCCGTACCGGGGGCTCCTGGCCATGCTGTCGGCCGACACGGTGGCGGTGGGGCTGTCGGTCGTGCTCGGTCCGTCGCTGGCCGAGGCCTTCCTAGGGCGGGGTGCGGCCCCCGACGCCAGCCACCTGGTCTTCCTTCCGGTGTTCCTCGCCGTCATGAGCTGCTACGGGCTCTACCGCCGGGGCCGCCGCCGGCTGGTCGGGTCCTCGTTCCCCGACATCAGCCATCTGGCTCACGCCCTGATCGTTGCCGGGATCATCTCGCTGGCCCTTACCGGGCCGCTCGACCGCGAGCTCGACATCGCCGGCTTCGACGCCTGGCAGGTCGTGGTGATCGGCCTGTTCGGGTTCGTCGCGGTGACGCAGATGCGGGCCATCGCCCGCTGGATCCTCCGCGTCCACAGCCGGACCGCGGCGTCGCGTGTCCTCATCGTGGGGAGCGGGATGGTCGCCGGGCGGGTCCTGAACCGCCTCCACAGCGTCAGCGGGGTCCAGATCGTCGGCTGGGTCGACGACGATCTCTTCCCGGGCCAGGCATCAGGGATGACCGGCATCGGCCGCCTCGGCGGCCTCGGGGACCTGCCGTCCGTCGTGGACGCGTGGCAGATCGACCACGTCGTGGTGGCCTTCAGCCCGGCCGCCGGCTCCACCCTGGCCGGCATCCTGCGCGATCTGTCGGCCCGGGCCCGCATCTCCGTCGTGCCGCGCCTGTTCGACCTGCTGAGCGTGCGCTCCGCGGTCGACGACCTGCGCGGCCTACCGGTCGTCGACGTCGCCCCTCCCGCCCTCGGCCCGGCCGACCGCTTCGCCAAACGGGCGCTGGATCTGGCCTGCTCCGTGACCGGGCTGCTGCTCCTGTTGCCGATCCTCGTCCCGATCAGCGTCGCGATCAAGATGACCTCGCCCGGCCCGGTGCTGTTCTCTCAGGAACGGCACGGTCGGGGCCGCAAGGCCTTCCGCATCCACAAGTTCCGGACCATGCGGGTCGACTCCGACGAGCACAAGGACGCCCTGGTCAACGACCTGGAGGGCCCGCTCTTCAAGTCGCGCCGGGACCCGCGGGTGACGTCGGTGGGTGCCTTCCTGCGCCGGACCAGCCTCGACGAACTGCCCCAGCTCCTCAACGTGGTCAAGGGCGAGATGAGCCTGGTCGGGCCCCGGCCCTTCGTGCCGGGCGAGTCGCTCGAGATCAACGGGTGGGCGTCCCGCCGCTTCGACGTGCGGCCCGGGATGACCGGCCTCTGGCAGGTGTCCGGTCGGAGCGACCTGCCCTTCGAGGAGCTGTGCCGCCTGGACTACTCCTACGTCGCCTCGTGGTCGCTCTGGTGGGACCTGCACATCCTGTGGCAGACGCCCGGGTCGGTCCTGCGGGGCCACGGCGCCTACTAGCCCTGGCGGGGCGGGGCGGGTTCAGCAGGGCCGGCCGGGGTTTCGGCCGGGTTCCGCCGGGTCGCGGCGCTCTGCCGGCAGAAACCTGACAAACGTTTCCCGCCGGCGGATCGCTGGTCGCCGCGCCCCGCTCAGGCGGGACAGAAACACGACAAGCGTTTGGCCGCGGCCGGAAGGCTTGTCCCGACGCCGTGCTCAGACACGACAGAAACACGACAAGCGTTCCCGGCGAGGGGAACGCTTGTCATGTTTCCGCGGCCGGATGTGGTTCTAAGGGGCGCTCTGCCACACCCGGACGTAGTCGATGTTGAGCGACGAGGGGAACGGAGTGGTGGCGTCCGGGTAGCCCGGCCACGACCCGCCCACGGCCAGGTCCATCACGAGGTACATCGGGGTGTTGGTGACGTTGGTGGTCGACTGGGCCACGGCGGTGCCGTCCACGTACCAGGTGATGCTGTTGGGCTCCCAGTCCACACCGAAGGTGTGCCAGCCGCTGTACAGCCCGTTGATGGTCATGTCGTGACCCTGGGCCGACCCGCTCGGCGGATGGTAGGTCCCGGTCCACACGTTGGGCTGGCTGCCCACCATCTCCAGGGCGTCGATCTCGGGGGGCCAGGCGCCGCTTTCGGGCATCAGCCACAGGGCGGGCCAGAAGCCCATTCCGTTGGGGATCTGAGCCCGCCACTCGACGTACCCGTAGGAGAAGCTGAACTTCCCGTGGCCGTCGACCATCCCGGACGTCCAGTTGTACGTCTCGGGCTGGCCCGTGCTCTGGTTGACCCCCACGACCGGCTGGTTCTCTGCGGTTAGGGACAGCATGCCGTCGTGGACGGTCACGTTCTGGGGCCGGTACCACTCGCCCTCGCCCGTGCCGTTGCTGCAGCCGCCGTCGGATGACTTCGGGGCGTACCACCAGCAGGTGGCCCAGTTGCTCGACAGCGAGGTGCCGTTGAACTCGTCGTCGTAGATGACGTGCAGGTTGCCCTCGGGCAGCGAGGCCACCGGGCTCGGTGCGCCCGGCACCGTCGTGGTCGTGGGCGCCCCGGTGGTCGTGGTCGTGGCCGGCACCGTGGTCGTGGTCGGGGCCGGCACCGTCGACGTGGTGGTCGTGGCGGGCACGGTAGTCGTGGTCGTGGCCGGCACGGTGGTCGTGGTCGTGGCGGG
>DATGAX010000021.1:0-3694 GCA_035312965.1 Acidimicrobiales bacterium | reverse complement strand
GGCCGGCCAGGCCGTTGGGCGCCAACGGCGGCTCGAGTGTGGACGTGGGCAGGAAGCCGCCCATGTTGAGCGTCATCTCGGCCGAGGTCGCCTCCGCCTCCATGGCCCGCCCGGCCGGCGACGACTCGCTCGGCACCGGCCCGTCGTGGCGCATGCGCTGGGCCACGTGGGTCAACTCGTGGGCGAGGAGGGCCTCGCCCGGTCCGGACTCCAGGCTGCCGACCTGCTGGGGGATCACGACCTTGAGGTCGGACGTGAAGGCCCGCGCGCCCATCTGGTGGGCGATGGCGGCGCCCTGAGGCGAGCGGTCCACGGGGACGGCCGAGAGGTCCAACCCGTAGCGCTGGCCCACCGCGGTGCGGGCCGTCACCCCCTCGGGCGACGGCGGCCTTTGGGAGGGCCCCGGCTGGGGGTCGCCGGGCAGGGTCAGGGGATCCATCGACAGGATGGGTGCCACCTCGGTGCCGGCCGGGGCCACGTCATCGGGCAGTTGGCCCTCGGACGCCGGCCCCACGCTTTCGATCGGAGCGTGGGCCAGCGGCATGCCGGCCGTCACCGGGCCGAGGAAAGACGGTTCCAGGCGGCGCACCGTGGACGGGGCACCAGCCCCGGCCGAGGGGGCCGTCGCCAGCGGCATCGCTTCACCCGCCGGAGCGCCGGTCCGGGATCGGGCCGCCAGCTGGGCCTGGATGAGGTTCCTGGACATCTGCAACTGCTGGGCCCGGGTCATGGACGAGATGTTCATGGGGCTGGCCGTCGTCGGGAGGCTCTGCATCGGCTCGCCCAGCCCGGTGCGGGGTGAGGGGGCGGCCGCCAGCGGCGGCGCCGCTTCCTGGCCGGCGTCGAGCGGTTCGGCGGGCGCCGGCCCGGGAACGAGCGGCTCCGACCCAGCCACCAGCGCCGGGCCGAGCCCGATCAGGGGCGCTTCCTCGTCGCCGGCGCCGATCGGCGCGGCGGCCGGGGGGACGGCCAGCGGGAGGTCGGCCCGCCCCAGGGCGGCGCCGGGCGGCTCGAGGGGAGCCGGGCCGGCGGGAGCGTCGCCCGTGACTCCCGTGGGGTCGGGGACGAGGGGCTCGGCGGCGCCGACGAGGGGGGCCGCCTCCACCCGGGCCGCCTCGGACGGGCCCGCGGCGGCGGTATCTGCGGCGGCGGTATCTGCGTCGGCGGTATCTGCGGAGGCGGGAGCCGCGCCGGCGGGCGGCCCGGCCCCGGCGGGTGCGGGAGACGCCGGCGCTTCTGCCTCGGGCGGCGCCGCCTCTGGTGCGCCGGGGAGCCGCCGGACCTGGACGTCCCGGCCCGGGGTGGCCGGGGCCGGCGGCGTGACGAGCGGCAGGTCGCCCTCGGCGGGGCCGGTAGGGCCGGCGACCGAAGCTCGGGGCGGCGGGGCGGGCGTCTGGACCTGGGGCGGACCGCCGGCGGGCGGGGCCGCCTCGATGGGCCGGTCTCCGAGCAGCCCGGCCGATGCCTCCGGTGCGGGCGTCGCCTCTCGGCGCGGCTCGGGGGCCGGCGGCAGGGGGGTCGCCGGCAGCTCGGCCAGGGGCATGTCGGGCGGGACGGGAGCCTGGATGAGCCGGTTCGCATCCTCGAGCCGGATGGGCACGACGAGAGGGGTGAGGCCGGGAACCAGCGGTTCGGCGCCCACCAGGGCGGCGGGTGCTACCTCCGGCGGGGGCCCGACCGCTTCGCCGGCCGGTGGGACGGCCGTCTCGGCCGGGGGTTGCGGCGCGTCCTGGCTCCCGCCGTCAGCTTCCAGTTCGTCCTCGTCGACCGTTTCGGTGGCGGCGGGGTCGCCCCGATCGAAGCCGGGCACGCGGCGCACCGTCTCGGGCCGGGCCCGGGGCGCCCGTTCGGGCCGCGGCGGGGTGGCCAGGGTCAACGCTGACTCCTCGGCCGCCGCCTGCGTCGCCGGCCCGGGCGGCCCGACCGGCACCGGGACGGGCACGAGCACCGCCACCGCCTCGACCATGCCGGCCGGAGCGCTCTCGGAGACGGCGTGGCCCAACTCGCCGATGAACAGCTCCGGCGGGCGGCGGGCGACCAGGTCCTGGTCGAAATGGGTGGACACGACGACCGGCATGTCCGGGAAGGAGGGCGGCATGCTCGGAACCTTGGACCACTCGGGCGGGCCGGGGTGGAGCGTGGCCGGCCGGATCACCGGGTCGGGGGCCAGGTTTTGGACCGCGGCGGCCTCAGCCGCCTCCGCCGGACCGGCGCCTTCGGCGGATTCGGGCCCCCCGCGGGCCGGACGGAGCCGGTCTAGGAGTCCCATGGCGCGTCACTCCCGCTCTTCGGAGAGGCGCCGGTTGATCTTGGCGATCTCTTCCACGAACCGGCGCCGGACGGGATGCTCGAGGTCGAGGATCTCGTCGAGGGACCAGTGAAAGTGATAGGCCACGTACGCCACCTCTTCGAACAACCGGTCGGCGGTGTACGTCATCGCGACCCCTGGCCACCACCGGCCAGATCGACCGTGAACCGTTCGCCGCAGGCCGGGCAGCTGACCGCCGCCTTGGTGTGGCCCTCGGTGTTGATCCGGCGGTAGAGGTCCTGCAGGAAGGCCAGATCGGAGGCGAACAGCTCCTCGATCACCGAAGCCCGCACCTCGTCGTCCACAAGGTTCCCGAGCCGGGTGATGACCCGGGCCAGGAGCACGACGGTCAGGTAGGCCGGATTGCTCCGGACCCGGTCGTCGTACAGCGGCAGCAGCTCGTCGCGGGCCGTGGCCAGCCGCATGGCTCCCGTCTTGTGAAGGACGCCGGACGAGTCCAGGTAGCCGCGCGGCAACTCGAACTCGAACACGGTTCGCAGAGGCTCCGGCCGGGGGGCCGGCGCGACCGCTCGTTCCGGGGTCAACCCGGGCTCGGGGTCGGCCGGCGCCTCGTCGGACTCGAACGAAGGGATGACACCGCGACGCATCAGGCGTTGCTAGCCGTGATTTCCTCGTAGACGAAGGTCACCGTCTCTTCGATCGGGTTGGCGCTGCTGGCGTTCATACCCGAGACCTTGAGCTCGATCGGCCAGGCGTGCTTGAAGGTGTACTCCCGGATCGGGATGAACTCCTGGTTGTAGATCGTGACGACGCCGTTCTTACGGGCCGCCTTGACGTCCTTGATCGCGGTGTTGAACCAGATGTCCCAGCTCGGGTCGTCGGTCATGACCCGCGTCACGGTCAGCTGGCCCAGGAACACCCGGTTGCCGGCCCAGACCTTGTGTATCGGCTTGCCGTCGAGCGTGTTGGACTTGGTCTCGACCTTGTCCAGCTTCAGGCTGAGGCCGTCGACCGACTTGATGGATTTGCTCTCGATGCCGTCGAGGGTGAACCCGAACTTGTGGGTACCGGCTGAGTCGTAGTCGGCGAATCCTGCCATCTGTTCCTTCTACTCCTTACTCGTTGACCAGGGCGGTGCCGCCCGAGAACTGGGCCAGGCGGAAGATCACGAACTCCGCCGGCTTGACGGGGGCGACCCCGATCTCACACACGACCTGGCCGGCGTCGATGCCTTCGGACGGGTTGGTCTCGCCGTCGCACTTGACGTAGAACGCCTCGGCCGGGGTCAGGCCGAACAGCGCGCCCTTGCGCCACTCGTTGACGAGGAAGCCGGAGATGGTCCGGCGGATCTTCGACCACAGGGCGTAGTCGTTGGGCTCGAACACCACCCAGTCGGTGCCGTTGAGGATGGACTCCTCCAGGTAG
>DATGAX010000020.1:0-9411 GCA_035312965.1 Acidimicrobiales bacterium | reverse complement strand
CACCGTCCTGATCGTCGTCGCCGTAGCGGTGGTGGCCTCGGCCGGTTTCGTGGTGACGACCCGCCGGCGGCGCCCGGCCATCGCCCCTCCTCGCGAGCCGGCCGGGGCGCCCCTCGAAGCACCCCCCGAGACGCGGCCCCGCACGGCGGCCGAGGTCGTCGACCAGCCGGGAGTCACCGAGAGCCCGGTCGGGGTCGTCGCCCTCGATGAGCCCGCCGTCGACGTAGCCGTCACCGAGCCCGACCTGGCCGCCCCGCCGCGGTTCCGGGACCGGTTGGGCCGGGCCCGCTCCCTCTTCGGGGGCTACCTGTCGTCGGTCCGGTCCCGCGAGCGCATCGACGACGCCACCTGGGACGAGCTGGAGGAGGCGCTGATCCTGGCCGACGTCGGTGCCGGCCTGGCCGCCCGGATGCTCGACGACCTGCGCCGGAAGGCCAAGAGCGACGGGATACAGACCTCCGGGCAGCTGATCGACGCGCTCAAGGTGGAGTTGACCGCGGTGCTGCAGGGCGATGGCGAGCTGCACCTGGCGCCGCCGGGCGAGGGCACGACCGTCTGGCTGTTCGTCGGCGTCAACGGCGTGGGCAAGACCACCACCATCGGCAAGCTCGGGCTGCGCCAGGTGGCGGCCGGCCACCGGGTGGTCATGGCCGCCGGTGACACGTTCCGGGCGGCCGCCGCCGACCAGCTGGAGATGTGGGCCGTCCGGGTCGGTGCCGCCATCATCCGGGGCGCCGAGGGAGGCGATCCGGGCGCGGTGGTCTTCGACGCCGTCCAGCACGCCGCGGCCCGCGGCGCCGACCTGGTGCTGGCCGACACCGCCGGCCGCCTCCACACCAAGACCAACCTCATGGAGGAGCTGAAGAAGGTGCGCCGCGTGGCCGAGCGTCCCCCCGGCGTGGTCTCCGAGGTGCTGCTCGTCATCGACGCCACGACGGGCCAGAACGGCCTGATCCAGGCCCGCCAGTTCGCCGAAGCGGCGGGCGTCACCGGGGTGGTGCTGACCAAGCTCGACGGCACCGCCAAGGGCGGCATCGTCGTCGCCATCCGGGAGGAGCTGGGCATCCCCATCAAGCTGGTGGGTCTGGGCGAGGGTGCCGCCGACCTGGTGGACTTCGACCCGGCCGAGTTCGTCGAGGCCCTGTTCGCCACCGACTAGGACAGCAGGAGGATCCGGATGCGCCGGCCGGCGACGGCGATCCCGAACAAGCCCATCACCACCAGGTAGGCGGCGTGGCCCAGCAGGGCCGGCCCGACGACGCCCAGCGTGAGCCCCCGCTCGAGCACCACGCCGTGGTACAGCGGGGTGCACTCGACCACGATCTGCAGCCACCGCGGGTAGGTCGACAGCGGGTAGAAGGTCGTGGAGAAGAGGAACATAGGCAGCATCACGAGGTTGACGAGGTCGAAGTCCGTCCAGCCCCGCATGTACGTGGTCGCCGCCATGGCCGCCGCGGCGAAGGCGAATCCGATGAGCAGAGCGGCCGGCATGGCCAGCGCGGCCCACGCCGACACGACGTCACCCAGCGCCGCCATCATGATCACGAACACCGTCGTATAGGCGAGCCCCCGCACCAGCGCGGTGGCGATCTCGCCCCGGGCCACGTCCACCGCCCGCATGGGCGTGGCCAGGACGGCGTCGTAGACGTGGGCGTACTTCAGTTTGAAGTACACGTTGAACGTGCACTCGTAGATGGCACCGTTCATCGCCGACGCGGCGAGCAGGGCGGGGGCGACGAACACGGCGTAGCGGTACACGTGATGGCCGGGGCCGGGGACGCCGCCCACCAGCTTGCCTATGCCTATCCCGATGGACAGCAGGTAGAACACCGGCTCGGCCAGGCCCGACAGCGGCACCCACCAGAAGTGGGCCGCGGCCCGGGCGTTGCGGGCGAGCAGCCGCCCGGCCCGCCGCCCGACGGGCGGCGCGACCCGCCACTGGAGGTCGACCGTGCTCATACCCGCAGCCGCCGGGCAAACGTGACCCGCGCCGCCACTACGCCCGCCGCGGTGACCCCCAGCAGGTAGGCCAGGTGGCCGGCCAGGCCCAGCGCGCCGACCTGGCCCGCCGCCAGCGGGCGGCACAACGCCACGCCGTTCCAGAGCGGGGTGACGTAGGCGAGGTAGCGCAGGGCGGCCGGCAGCTGGCTCAACGTGAAGAAGACGCCGGAGAAGAGAAACAGCGGTACGACGCCCAGGCGGAACACGAGACTGAACGCCCCATCGGTGTCCTGGGTGGCGGCGAACGCGGCCAGCGGGGTCGCGAATGCGGCGCCGGTGAGGATGCCGACCGGGAGGATGGCGATGGCTTGGAACGAGGTGACGGTCCCGAAGGCGGCCATGACGATCAGGTAGGACGCGACCGCGGTGGCGATCCGCACACCGATCCACATCAGGTGGCCGGCCATGACGTCGACGACCCGCAAGGGCGTGGCCAGCATGGCCAGGTAGGTCTTCTGCCACTTGATGGCACCCATGACGGGGAACATCGACTCGCTCGCCGCCGTCGTGGCTGCCGCCGCGGCGGCCAGGGCGGGGGCGACGAAGTGCAGGTAGGTCGTGTGCCCGAGGGTGGCGGGGCCGCGGTTGCGATCGACGAAGGAGCCCAGCCCCACTCCCATGGCCAGCAGGTACAGGGTGGGATTGAAGAAGGTGCTCATGATCGACGCCCGCCAGGTGCGCCGGTAGGCGCGGGCGAAGTAGCCGGTGGCGCGCAGGGCCGGGGTGGTCGCCATCGATCAGTCCACCAGCTGGCGGCCGGTCAGGTGGAGGAACACGTCCTCGAGCGTCGACCTCCGGGCCAGGATGCTGAGCGGGTCGAGGCGACGGGCTCCCACCGCCTCCACCGCCGCGTCCCCGTCCGTCGTGTAGAGGAGGATGCGGTCGGGGAGGACCTCCATGCGCCGGCCCAGGTCGGCGACCTTCTCCGCCATGCGTTCCGTCTCGCCCGGGGCGAAGCGCAGCTCGACGACCTCCCTGGTCGAGTGCTCCTCGATGAGCTGCCGGGGCGAACCTTCGGCAACGATGCGCCCGCCGTCCATCACCACCAGCCGGTCGCACAGCTGCTCGGCCTCGTCCATATAGTGGGTGGTGAGCACGAGCGTCACGCCGCGGGCCTTGAGCCGGTACAGGCGGTCCCACAGGGCGTGGCGGGCCTGAGGGTCGAGGCCGGTGGTGGGCTCGTCCAGGAGGAGCACGTCCGGCTCGTTGACCAGCGAGCGGGCGATGGTCAGGCGGCGCTTCATGCCGCCGGACAACGGTTCGACCCGGTCGTTGCCCCGCTCGGTGAGCTGGACGAACCGGAGCAGCTCCTCGATGCGATCCCGCAGCGTCCGCTTCGGGATGTCGAAGTACCGGCCGTAGACGTACAGGTTCTCCCGGACGGTCAGCTCGGGGTCGAGGTTGTCCTCCTGGGGCACGACGCCGAGCCGGGCCCGGATGGTCGGGCCGGCGTCATCGGGGTCCATCCCCAGGATGGACAGCTCCCCGGCCGAGCGGGGCGAGACGCAGGAGATCATCCGCATGGTCGAGCTCTTGCCCGCCCCGTTGGGGCCGAGGAACCCGAACGCCTCGCCCGGCTGGACCTCGAAGCTCACACCGGCGACGGCCTCGAACGATCCGAACCTCTTGACCAGGTCGCGGGCCCTGATGAGCGCTCCGGGACCGGCGGGTTCCTCGTCTACGCTGTTATCTCCCATGTTCGAGTCCCTGAGCGATCGCTTCGACGCCGTCTTCACCCGCCTGCGGGGGCACGGCCGGCTGTCCGAGGCCGACGTGGACGAGGCCATGCGGGAGATCCGCCTGGCCCTCCTTCAGGCCGACGTCAACCTACGCGTCGTCCGGGACTTCGTCACGCGAATAAGGGAGGAGCTGGTCGGTCTCGACCTCTCGAACAGCCTCACCCCGAGCCAGCAGGTGGTCAAGGTCGTCCACGAGGAGATGCAGCGCATCCTCGGCGGAGAGACGCTGCGCCTGACCTACGCCTCGCGGCCGCCGACCGTCATCCTGCTGGCCGGTCTCCAGGGCTCCGGTAAGACCACCACCGCGGCCAAGCTGGCCGGCTTCTACAAGCGCAGCCAGGGCCGCCACCCGCTGCTGGTCGGGGCCGACCTGCAGCGCCCCGCCGCGGTCGAGCAGCTTCGGGTGCTCGGTGACCAGGTCGGCGTGCCCGTCTTCAGCGAACCCAGCGACCCGGTGACCGTGGCCAAGAAGGGCCTGGAGGAAGCGGTCCGCCTGGGCCGGGACGTACTGATCGTCGACACGGCCGGCCGCCTCGCCATCGACGAGGAGCTGATGGACGAGGTCCGGCGCATCTCCGAGATGGTCGACCCCCATTACACGTTCCTCGTGATCGACGCCATGATCGGGCAGGACGCGGTGACCACGGCAGAGGCGTTCCATCGCACGCTCGAGCTGGACGGGGTGATCCTCACCAAGGTCGACGGCGACGCCCGCGGTGGTGCCGCCCTGTCGGTCAAGGAGGTCGTGGGCCGGCCCATCGTCTTCGCCTCGACGGGCGAGAAGCTGGCCGACTTCGAGCAGTTCCACCCGGACCGGATGGCCGATCGCATCCTCGGCATGGGCGACGTGCTCACCCTGATCGAGAAGGCCGAGGCCAACCTCGACCGGGAGCAGGCGGAGCAGACCATGGCCCACCTGCAGCAGGGCCAGTTCAGCCTCGAGGACTTCCTCGACCAGATGCAGCAGGTCAAGAAGATGGGGCCACTGTCGGGCCTGGTGGGCATGATCCCCGGCCTGCCGAAGGAGCTGCGCGGCGCCGAGATCGACGACGGGATGATGGGCCCCATCGAAGCCATCATCCGGTCCATGACCCCCGGGGAGAGGCAGAACCCGTCGATCATCAACGGGTCCCGGAGGTCCCGGATCGCCCGGGGCAGTGGCACGACGGTCACCGAAGTCAATAACCTGTTGGACCGCTTCAAGCAAATGCAGTCCTACATGCGCCAGATGGCAGGCATGTCCGGCATGATGGGCCGGGCCGCCCGACGGGCGACCTCCGGTGGCAAGCGGGTCAATCCCAAGAAGAAGAAACGCCGCTGACGCGGCAGGAAGAGCAGAATTCAAAATGGCCGTGAAACTCCGCCTGATGCGGATGGGAAAGAAGAAGCAGCCGGTCTACCGCGTCGTGGCCGCCGACAGCCGCTCGCCGCGTGACGGACGGTTCATCGAGATCCTCGGGACCTACGAGCCCCGCGCCGAGCCCAGCCGCGTCCTGATCGACAACGCCAAGGCGGTGCGCTGGTTGCGAGACGGGGCTCAGCCGACGGACACGGTCGCCCGCCTGCTCGCGCAGTCCGGGGCGATGGACGAGTTCAAGTCCGGCGCCTCCTCGTGAGCGACACCGAGGACGCCCTCGACGGCGGCATCGACGACTGGGGCGACGACGACGAAGTGGACGGCGGGCGGGCCAAGGCCGTGCTGTCGTTCCTGGCCTCCCGCCTGGTGGACGAGCCCGCCGCCGTCCGGGTCGAAACCAGCGAGAACCGTCAAGGCATCAAGCTGGCGCTGCATGTGGCGCCGGACGACATGGGCAAGGTGATCGGCCGCCGCGGCCGTGTCGCCCAGTCCATCCGCAGCGTCGTGCGGGCCGCCGGGGCCCGGGACGGCGTGGACGTGTTCGTCGACATCGTCGACTGATCCTTCCCGTCCCGTGCTCGACGTCGGGCGTATCGTCCGGCCCCACGGGCTCAAGGGCCAAGTGGTGGTGGAGCTGTGGACCAACGTCGAGTCGCGCATGGCCGCCGGCTCGGAGATGTTCGCCGGCGGCCGGCGGCTGGTGGTGTCGGCCGCGTCGCGCCTGCCCGACTCCGGCGGCCAGGCGCGTTGGGTGGTCACCTTCGCCGGCCCCGCCAGCCGCGAGGACGCCGAGGCGCTGCGCGACTGCGTGCTGTCGGCCGAACCGGTCGAGATCGAAGGCGCCATGTGGATCCACGAGCTGGTCGGCGCCGACCTGTTCGAGCCGGACGGCTCCGTCGTGGGCCGGGTGGAAGCGGTGGAGGCCAACCCGGCCAGTGACCTCCTCCTGCTGTCCGACGGCCGGGTCATCCCTTTGACCTTCGTCACCCGCGACGGCAACCGGCTCGTCGTGCAGGGGCCGCCGGGCCTCCTCGACCCGCCGTGAGGATCGATGTGCTGACCATTTTTCCGGATCTGGTCCGGCCGTGGACGGAGGCCAGCCTGATCGGGAAGGCCGCCCGGGACGGGCTCCTCGATCTGCGCGTCCACGACCTGCGGTCCGGCACGACCGACCCCCACCGATCGGTCGACGACGCCCCCTTCGGCGGGGGCGCCGGGATGGTGCTGCGGCCCGAGCCTCTCTTCGCCGTCGTCGAGCAGGTGCGGCCCCCCCGCCCGCTTCTCCTCCTCGGCCCGGCCGGCCGCCCGTTCGACCAGGCCTGGGCCGCCGAGCTGGCCGCCTCCGGGGGTTTCAGCCTCCTGTGCGGGCGCTACGAAGGCGTCGACCAGCGCGTCGCCGAGCACCTCGTCGACGGCGAGCTCTCCATCGGCGACTTCGTGCTGGCCGGCGGGGAGGTGGCGGCGCTGGCCGTGCTCGAAGCCGTCGCCCGGCTGGTCCCCGGCGTCATGGGCAACGACCGCTCCGCCGACGACGAGAGCTTCGCCGCCGGGCTCCTCGAGTACCCCCAGTACACCCGGCCGGCCGAGTTCCGGGGTTGGGCCGTCCCGGAGGTGCTGCGCGGCGGCGACCACGGGCGGGTGGACCGCTGGCGCCGGGCCCAGGCCATCCGGCGCACCATCGAGCGCCGGCCGGACCTGATCGAGCGGCGGGGCGGGCTCACCGGGGAGGAGCAGCGGCTCCTGGCCGAGTTCGGTTTGGACGGACTAGTGTGAACTGCCCGGCGAAGCGCCCTCGTTCCCACCTGCAGGAGCCCTCCCCATGAACCCGACCGACCTCGTAGATCGCGACAGCCTGCGCGACGATGTCCCCGAATTCGCCCCCGGCGACACCCTCAAGGTCCATGTCCGGGTGGTGGAAGGCAACCGCGAGCGGGTCCAGGTCTTCCAGGGCGCCGTCATCCGCCGCCAGGGTTCCGGTGTCCGGGAGACCTTCACCGTCCGCAAGCTGAGCTTCGGTGTCGGGGTGGAGCGCACCTTCCCGGTCCACTCGCCGGTGATCGCCAAGATCGAGGTGGTGACCCGGGGCGACGTGCGCCGGGCCAAGCTCTACTACCTGCGGGACCGGACGGGTAGGGCGGCCAAGATCAAAGAGAAGCGGCCGGCCTCCGCCTCCAAGCAGACCGCCTCCAAGTAGGCCGCCACCCGGGGGCGGGCCGCACCCGGCAGGTACAGTCGCAGCCTCCGATGCCCGCTCCCTCGTCCGCCTCGCGCACCGGAGACGAGCACGAGGCGTCTCTCGGCTCGGATCCGTGGTCGGCAGTGACCCGGATCTGGCGGGGCGGGTTGGACCGGGTTCCCGGCGGGGGCCGCCCGCCCGCCCGGAGCCGCCGGAGGCGCTGGATCGAGGACGGGGCGATCGTGGCCCTCGCCGTGGTGATCGCCGTTCTGGTGCGGGCGTTGGTGGCCCAGGCCTACTGGATCCCCTCGGCCTCCATGGAGCCCCAGTTGCGCATCGACGACCGTGTGGTGGTCTCGCGGCTGGCCTACCACCTGCATCCGGTTCGCCGGGGCGACATCGTGGTGTTCAAGTCGCCCCCCGGGGTCGAGCCGCCCCCCAGCGTGCCGTCCAACCCGGTGGCCCGGGTCTTCCGCGACGCCGGCGTCGCCCTCGGCTTCGCCCAGGACGAGACCGTCCTCATCAAGCGGGTGATCGGGCTGCCCGGGGACCGCATCTCGGGGGCCAACGGGCACGTCTACATCGACGGCGAGCTGCTCCTCGAGCCCTACCTCCCGGCCGGGGCGGCCACGAGCACGTTCGGGCCGGTGATGGTCCCGGCCGGCCACGTGTGGGTGATGGGCGACAACCGCGGGAACTCCCTCGACAGCCGCATCTTCGGCCCCATCCCCACCCGGGCCGTCATCGGGCGGGCCATCTGGAAGGTGTGGCCCCCCTGGAGCTCGTCGTTCCTCTAGCGGGCCCTACGATCCGCCCTTGGACCCGGTGCCGACCTACGATGGTCGCCGTGAGCGCCGAGGATCTCGAACGGTACGAAACGGAGATTGAGCTACAGCTCTACCAGGAGTACCGGGCCGTCCTCGCCATGTTCAAGTTCGTGGTCGAGACGGAGCGGCGGTTCTACCTCGCCAACGAGGTGCACATGGAGGCCAAGGGCGAAGGGGACCGGACCTACTTCGAGATCTCTCTCGGCGATGCGTGGGTGTGGGACATGTACCGCCCGGCCCGCTTCGTCTCCTCGGTACGGGTGGTGACCTTCAAGGACGTCAACATCGAGGAGCTCCCGGAGAAGGAGGCGTACTGAGCCTCGGCGCCGGTCCCGACCGGCGGCGGTCACTCGGCGCCGACGGTGAGGACCGGGTGGCGGAGTGGTACTCGGCCCGGGGCTTCGAGGTGGTCGCCCGGAACTGGCGCAGCCGCCAGGGGGAGATCGACCTGGTCGCCCGGCGGGCCGGCCTCCTGGTCTTCTGCGAGGTCAAGACCCGGGCCTCCACCGCCTTCGGCGCCCCGTTCGAGGCGGTGACCCGGGCCAAGCAGGCCCGGCTCCGGCGCCTGGCCGCCGAATGGCTCCGGGGGGCACCCCGCACCGGGCGATACGACCTCCGGTTCGACGTGGCGTCCGTCCTCGGGCCGTCGATCGAAGTCCTGGAGGGGGCGTTCTGAGCGGACGGGCGTCCTGACGGAGTACCAGCCGGCGACCGAGCTGGTCCGGTCGGGCCGCCCCGTCCCCGCCCCGGGCGCCCCGGTCGTGGCTCCGATCGTGCTGACCTCCACCTACCACCAGGGTGGTCCGGACACCTACGGCCGCGACGCCAACCCCACCTGGTCGGCGCTCGAGGAGCTCATCGGCCGGCTGGAAGGCGGCACCGCCCTGGTCTTCGGCTCGGGGATGGCCGCGGTTTCCGCCGTGCTGGAGCTGCTGCCCGTGCCGGGTCGGGTGGTGGTCCCGGCCGATGCCTACAACGGGACCCGGCGCTTCCTGACCGACGTGGCCGGGCGGGGTCGGCTCCGCTTCCGAACCGTGGATCTGACCGACACGGCCGGCGTGCTGGAGGCCTGTGCCGAGCTCACCGGGACCCCGGGCCGCCCGGCCGGTGCCCCGGTCGGTTTCGGCTCGGGCGGCGTCCTCTGGATCGAGTCGCCCGGCAACCCCCTCCTCGGCATCGCGGATGTGGCCGCCCTGGCGTCGGGGGCCCACGACCTCGGGATGGACGTGGTCGTGGACAACACGTTCGCCTCGCCGCTCCTGCAACGTCCTCTGGAGCTGGGCGCCGACGTGGTCGTGCACAGCGCCACCA
>DATGAX010000019.1:0-2032 GCA_035312965.1 Acidimicrobiales bacterium | reverse complement strand
CTTCGGCGACGCGCCCTTCCTCGGCTCGGGCTCCAATCTGGGCCAGCGGGTGGTCGGGATGGCCACAGGGGCGGCGGGCAACTACGACGACCCGCTGCGCGACGTGGTCGGTCTGACCCCCGAGCGGGTGGACGAGGGCGTCGACTACGGCGGCTCGGGTCCCGTCTACGCACTGGGTGACGGGGTCGTGATGTCGACGTCGGGAAGCTGGCCGGACGGGACGTTCATCTCCTACCGGCTGACCGATGGGCCGGCGGCGGGCAAGATGGTCTACGTCGCCGAGAACGTCACCCCCGTGGTGAAGGTGGGCCAGACGGTGACCGTCAACACCGTGGTGGGCGTCCTGCACGACGCCTGGCCCGACATGGAGATCGGCTGGGCCGCCGACGGCTACGGCGACACCATGGCCGCCCTGGCCGGCCAGTGGACGGCGGCCGACGACGCCGCTTCGCTCCCTTCGGCCTACGGCGTCAACTTCAACGACCTCCTCGTCTCCCTCGGGGCCCCCTCCGGCGTGCTCGAGCACCCGTCGGTCACCGGTGCGGTGGCCGCCGGCTGGCCCACCGCCTAGCCACCCCCCGGCGCCTCGGGGCGGGCCGGCCGCGGTCAGCTCAATGTGACGATCAGGCCCACCACGGCCGCCCCGGCCAGCCCGGACACGATCCCCCGGCGCAACACCAGCAGCCACACGGCGGCCCCGGCGAGCACGGCGAACTGCCAACCGGGGCCCAGGGCCCGGGCCAGCGGCCCGGCGGAGCCGGCAATCGCCCCGATGGCCGCCGGCCCCGCCCCGGTGAGGAAGGCCTGGACCCGGGGGTCGGCCCGGAGGCGCCCGAAGCGCGGGCCGCCGGCGACGACGAACAGGAACGAGGGGGCGAAGGCGCACAGCGACGCCAGGAGGGCGGAGCCGACCCCGCCGGCGGCGTAGCCCACCACCGCGACCGTCTGCACCACTGGACCCGGAGTGATCTGGCCCAGCGCCACCGCGGCCAGGAACTGGGCGCCCGTCATCCAGTGGTAGCGGTGCACGGCGTCGTGCTGCATCAGGGGGATGATCACGAACCCGCCGCCGTACGACAGCGCGCCGACCTTGAACGCCACCCACGCCACGCCACCCAGCCCGGCGACCGGACCGGCGGCCAGCACGATCGGGTGTCCCGGGGGCCGGGTCCGGAAGGCCACCTCGACCAACCCGCAGCCCAGCAGGACCAGCACCAGCCACGGACCGATGGTGGCCCCGGCGGCGACGCCGGCCCCCGCGTACAGCCCCCAGCGGTACCGCCCGGCCCGGCCCGCCCCGGCCCGTTCCCAGCTGGCGGGGACCAGCCCGGCGGCGGCGTACAGCGCCACCGCGGGGACGGCCGCCCCGGCGCCGGCCGCCAACCCGGTCACGGCGGCCGGCGGGTGGGCGGCCAGGACCACGGCCGAGAGGACGAGGATGAGCACCAGCCCCGGGACGATGAAGCACAAGGCGCCGACCAGCGCGCCGGGGATGCCGCGCAGGAGCCAGGCGGCGTAGATGGCCAGCTGTGTCGACGCCGGGCCGGGCAGCAGGTTGACGGCGGCGATCCCGTCCTCGAACTCGGACGAGGTCAGCCAGGCCCGGTCGCCGACCACGAGCCGGCGCAGCAGCGCGATGTGGGTGGGCGGTCCGCCGAAGCCGATGCAGCCGATGCGCCCCCACTGCCGGGCGATGGTCGCCAGCGGGACGCGCTCAGATGGTCGCGGGGAGCTCTCGGGCGATCTCTTCAACAGTCCAGCGATCAAGCCGGCTGATACCGGGCCGCCTCGACCATCCGGCCATCGGCTCGATGGTCCCGCCGAAGCAGTAGAACACACAACCCGTCACCGGGCAGTCGGCACCGGCCAGCCAGGCCACCAGCGGCGAGGCGTTGGCCGGGTCCCACTCGTCGAAGCGACCGGGGTCATCCGGCCGGGCGACCATGTCCCCCAGCCCAGGCGCCGCTTCGGTCAGCCGGGTGCGGGCGGCCGGCGCAATGGCGTTGACCCTGACTCCGTAGCGCCCCAGCTC
>DATGAX010000018.1:0-3995 GCA_035312965.1 Acidimicrobiales bacterium | reverse complement strand
CCAGGGTCCGGACGATACTCACGGGATAGCACCCGGCGTCCATCAGCGAACCACCGGCCAGATCCAGCTGCCACCGGATGTCGGACCACTTCGGGAGAGGGAACACCAGGGCCGCTTCGACCCTCTGCACCCGGCCCAGCGCGCCGCTGCCGATGATCTCCAGCATGCGGGCCGCGTACGGGTGGTAGCGCCAGTGGAACGCCTCCATCACGACACGATCTGACGTCGCCGCCACGTCGGCGACCTTCCTCGACTCCGCCGCGTTGGCGGTGAAGGGCTTCTCGCACAACACGTGCTTGCCCGCCGCCAGAGCGGCGAGGGTCCACTCGGCGTGCAACCCGTTCGGCAGCGGGATGTAGACGGCGTCGACGTCGGGGGCTTCGACGAGCTCCTTGTACGAGCCGTACACCTTGGCGATACCGTGCTTACGGGCGAACGCCTCGGCCCGGCCTCGATCCCGAGCGGCGACGGCTGCCACCACGGCGCCCTCGACCCGACGGGCCGGTTTGATCAGCGCCGCCGGCGCGATCTTGGCCGCGCCGAGGCAACCGATGCGGATGGGTGTCGTTGTCACAGCCAGATACTGGTCCCCCTCGCGGCCGGGCGCCAGAACATGACCTTTGACCCATCACGGAAGAGACCATGGGCTCTGACCCCGAAGCCGGCGCTCTGCGCACGATGCAAGGGACAGACACACGATCACCCAAGGAGCCAAAGTCATGCGTCGCAAGACCTTCGACACCCTTCTCACATTCGGAGGCGTAGTCCTCACCGTCGTCCTGGTCGTCGCCGGGTCCCTGCTCTTGTGGGGCCACAACTTCGCCCAGTCGAACGTTCACTCCCAGCTGGCACAGCAGCAGATCACCTTCCCGACGGCGGCCCAACTGGCCAAGCCGGACGGGCACGAGATCACGGCGTCCATGCAGAAGACCCTCGGCCAGTACGCCGGCCAGCAGCTGACCACCGGAAACCAAGCCAAGGCCTACGCCGACAACTTCATCGCCGTCCACCTCTACGGGATGCCCATGCACGGCGTCTACAGCCAGATCAGCGGCGCCGCCATGGCGCAACCGACCAACACTCAGCTGGCTGCTCTCAAGACGACCTCCTTCCAGGGCACCACCCTGCGCGGTCTGCTCCTCGAGGCGTACGCCTTCTCGGAGTTCGGCACCATCGCCTTGGTGGCCAGCATCTGCAGCTTCATCCTCGCCGCCATCATGGCGCTGCTCACCGGCCTCGGCTTCTGGCACCTGCGCCGGGTCGACCCGACCGAGGAGTTCCTGGCCAGGGCGCTGCACCTGCCGAAGCAGGAGCCGGCCACAGTCTGATACTCGACTCGCAGCCGCACCCCTCGACCCGGGCCGCCCCCGGGTCGAGGCGCGTCCGGGGACGGGTTCATCCACCGAATGGGACCTTTGTCCCTAGTGGTACGACCGTAACCGGTAGGAGGATGGCAGCGTATGGAACAGCACGAAACCACTATCGGCGTCTTCCTGCTCGACGACCACGAGGTCGTCAGGGAAGGCCTACGGCACCTGCTCGAGACGGAGACCGACATCCGGGTCGTCGGTGAGGCCGGAACCGGCCAGGAAGCGATCGACGTCCTCGACCCAACCGTCACCCAGGTAGCCGTGCTCGACGTCCGGCTGCCCGACATGAGTGGGGTCGAGGTGTGCCGGGAGATTCGCTCCCGGTACCGCCACGTCGCCTGCCTGATGCTGACTTCGTTCACCGACGACGAGGCCATGTTCGACGCCGTCATGGCCGGCGCGTCGGGGTACATCCTCAAAGAGGTGCGCGGCAGCGACCTGGTCAACGACATCCGGCGCGTGGCGACCGGCCACTCCTTGTTGGACCCGGCGTTGACCGCCCGGGTGCTCGAGCGGGTCCGGCAGGGCCCACCGGCACGCCCCGAGGACCTGCTGACGGCCCAGGAGCGGAAGATCCTCGACCTCATCGCCGAGGGGATGACCAACCGCCAGATCTCCGAGGTGCTCTTCCTATCCGAGAAGACGGTCAAGAATTACGTCTCCAACATGCTCAGCAAGCTCGGTATGAGCCGCCGCACCGAAGCAGCGGTGTACGCCGTGCGCCACGGCCACCAGGAAGTCCACGGCGCGGCGCGCTGAGGACGGCCTGGCGTCTTACTTTTCCGGACAATTCACCCGCGGCGGGCGCCGGTCGAGATCGGATTCGTGCGAGGTATGCGCGCCCGGCTGATGATGAAGGTGGTGGGGCTGGCGGTGATGGTCGCGCTCACCGCCATCGGAGCCCATTCGTGCTCCGCCAGCTCACCTGCCTCACCGCTCAACCCGGCGACCGTGCTGCAGAACGGCATCTCGGGCCTGTGCGCCAACCAGGCGGCCGAAGCTCAGGCCACCGGGGACCAGAGCGCCCAGTCGTTGCAGGTTCCCGACGAGGGCGGGTTGTCCAACCTGGCCACCGCGGCGGGCCTGCCCACCGGTCCCGTCGCCTGCACGACCACTACCACCGTCGCGGCCGGCAACTGACGGCGGGAATTGTCGCTACCGTCGCAGCATGGCCTCCGGCGACGATCCGGTCATAGGGAAACTTGGGAGGGTCACCCACCCGATCCGTCCGGGCCATCCCGGTGAGGTCGTGCTTCACATCCGCGGTGGAACGGAGATCTACATGGCCGTGGCGGACACCGAGCTGCCGAGGGACACCGAGGTCCTCGTGATCGGGCACGTCTCGGCCCGCACCCTGCAAGTGACCGCCTTCGCCGGCGGCTCGTTCGAGACCACCGGGAGGTAGGCCCATGTTCGGATGGCACGTTCCGGCTCCTGACGGGGCGCGGCCGGTCAGCGGGCGCATGACCAAGGCCGCCGATCTCCCCTTCCGCATCGTCACCGGCCACGGGACGTTCGTGGTGCCGGTGTGGCGGCGGGCCAGCATCCTTGGGGCGGCGGACCGGTCAGCCGATACGGCTCAGCCGGGCCAGTAGGGCCTGGAGGGCCAGCAGCTCGCCCGGGTTGTACTCGAGCGACTTCACGGTGGCGTCGATGACGGCGACGGCTTCGATGGCCGCTCTCCGGCGCCGGGCGTCGCCGGGTGTGGCGCGTATGTCGGCGGTTGAGGCATGCAGGCGGTCGCGGTAGGCGCCGGCCAGGATGCCGAGACCCGTCCTGAGCTCGTCGGTGCGCTGGCGGCGCTGTTCCCGGCGGTGGCGCTCCTCGAGGTCGGACACCCCTGCATTGAGGGCGGCCTTCGTCGCCCGGGCCCGGCCCTTGCCCTTGCTCGCACCTGAGCTGACCACCTCGGCGGCCCGGGCATTGCGCTGCTGAAGCGCCTCGACCTCGGCCGCCTGACGGGCCCGCAGCGGCTCCACGCTCTGGTCGAGGAGGGCGACCAGCTCATCGGCGATCTGAGCCGCCGTCGCCCCGGTGCCGTCCAGCCGAGCCGGAACCTCGTGCCACACCTTCCTCCGGCTGTCGAACTGCGGATCGGACGCCAGCAGACGGGCCCGTTCGAGCCGGCCGCCCGACGCCTCGGCCAACGCCGCGGCGCGCCCCGGTTCGATGCCCGACGCGGTTAGCGCTCCGACCACCTGGGCCGCGGTCAGAGGCGTGAACTCCACCGTCACGCAACGGCTGGCGATCGTGACCAGCTCCGGCGGCAGGTACTCGGCCAGGATCACGAAGACGGTGCTGGCCGGCGGTTCCTCGATCGTCTTGAGCAGGGCCGGACCGGTGTCGCGCACGAGGTGGAAGTCGTGCAGGACGATGACCTTGCGCTCCCCCTCCACCGGGCTGAGCAGCGCGCCGCGCACCACTTCGCGGGCGGCACCGATACTGATGGAAGCCCCTTCGCGCTCGATCGACATCACATCCGGGTGGACGCCCAGGACCACCCGCCGGCACGAGTCGCAGAGCCCGTCGGTGAGGTGGTTCCCCCCTGTCGGGCAGAGCAGCTGGGCGGCGAAGCTGGTGGCGGCGGCCGCCTTGCCCGTCCCGGCCGGCCCGACGAACAGGTAG
>DATGAX010000017.1:0-3603 GCA_035312965.1 Acidimicrobiales bacterium | reverse complement strand
GCGACTTCCAGTCCGTGGTGACCCCGAGGCGGAACCCGTAGGGATTGACCTTCTGGCCCATCTACTCGCCCTTCTTCTCTGTGCCCGGCTCGGGCCGGCCCGCCTGTGTCGTGTCGGGCGTCTCGGCCGGGGCGTGCTCCGCGGCCGTGGCCTGCTCCTCGGCGGCGGCCTGCTCCTCGTCCAGGGCCTGCTCCTCCGGTGCCGCGTCCTCGGCCGCGGCCGTCTCCTCGGCCTGGACCGCCTGTGTCGCGTCGGCCATCTCGGCCGGGGCCTGCACCTCGGGCGCCTCGTCCTCGGCCGCCTCCGTCGCCTCGGCTGCCGTCTCGGCCCCGTCGGGAGCCTGCCGCCTGGTCCGGCGACCCCGGGCCACCGCCTGCTCGGCCGCCGCCCGCCTGCCCCCGGCCACCCGGCGGGCCCGCCTGCTCGACGCGTCGGCCGCCTGCCGGGCCCTCAGCCTGCGCAGTCGGTCCTCCGAGAGACGGCTGACGATGATCGTGATGTGGGAGGTGCGCTTGCGGATCCGGGTGGCCCGGCCCCGGGCCCGGGGACGCCAGCGCTTGATGGTCATCCCCTCGTCGGCGAAGCAGGCCGACACGTAGAGCTCCTCGGGGTCGAGCTGGTCGTTGTTCTCGGCGTTGGCCACGGCCGAGGCCAGGACCTTGCCGACCACGTCGGCCGCCTGGCGCTCGCAGATGCGCAGGATGTCGGCGGCCCGGGCCACGTCCTGGCCCCTTATGAGATCGAGGACGGCGCGCACCTTGTACGCCGACATGCGGCAGTACCTCAGCACGGCCCGGGTGCCCTCGCGCTCGTTGGTCTTCACGCCCGGCACCGTCAGCGCCTCCCCGCCCGCTCTTGGCCGGCGTGGTAACGGAACGTGCGCGTGGGTGCGAACTCGCCCAGCTTGTGGCCCACCATGGACTCGGTCACGTAGACGGGGATGTGCTTGCGCCCGTCGTGGACGGCGATGGTGTGACCGACCATGTCGGGGATGATCGTCGATCGGCGCGACCAGGTCTTGATGACCCGCTTCTCGTTGCGGTTGTTGAGCTCGTCCACCTTCTTGAGCAGGTGGTCGTCGACGAAGGGTCCCTTCTTCAGGCTGCGCGGCACGCCGTCCCCCTACCGCCGGGCGCCGCGGGTCCGGCGGCGACGGATGATGAGCTTGTCGGACTCCTTGTGCCTGGCCCGGGTCCTGCCCTCGGGCTTGCCCCAAGGGGAGACGGGGTGGCGGCCGCCCGAGCTCTTGCCTTCGCCTCCACCCAGGGGGTGGTCGACGGGATTCATGGCCACGCCCCGGGTCTGGGGCCGGACGCCCCGCCACCGGTTCCTACCCGCCTTGCCGATGGAGACCAGCTCGGCCTCGGGGTTGCCCACCTCGCCGATGGTTCCCCGGCAGTCGATGGGCACCCGCCGCATCTCGGTCGAGGGCAGGCGCAGAGTGGCGAAGGTGCCTTCCTTGGCCACGAGCTGGATGCTCATGCCTGCGCCCCGGGCCAGCTTGCCGCCCCCGCCCGGCTTCAGCTCCACGTTGTGCACGAGCGAGCCGACCGGGACGTAGCGCAGGGGCAGGGCGTTGCCGGGGCGGATCTCGGCGCCCGGGCCGCTCTGGAGGACGTCGCCGACCCGGACCCGAGCCGGCGCCAGGATGTAGCGCTTCTCGCCGTCGTAGTAGTGGAGCAGGGCGATGCGGGCGTTGCGGTTGGGGTCGTACTCGATGGCCGCGACCTTGGCCGGCACGCCGTCCTTGTTGCGCCTGAAGTCGACCAGGCGGTACTGCTGCTTGTGACCTCCACCGCGGTGCCTGGCCGTCTTGCGCCCGTAGTTGTTGCGCCCGCCCCTCCCCGGCTTGGGTCCCACAAGGGACCGCTCGGGACGGTCGCGGGTGATCTCGGCGAAGTCGGCGACCGTCTGGAAGCGGCGGCCGGCGCTGGTGGGCTTGCGCTTGCGGAGGGGCATGGCGTCTCGCTCAGCTCTCGAACAGGTCGATCCGGTCGTCACCGGCCAGGGTCACGATCGCCCGCTTGGTGTCCGAGCGGCTCCCGAAGGTGCCGGTCCGCCGGTTGCGCTTGCGCTTGCCCTTGCGGTTCAACGTGTTCACGTTGGTGACCCGAACGTTGAAGATCGACTCCACGGCCTGGCGGATCTCGGTCTTGGTGGCCCGGGGGTCGACGACGAAGGTGTAGACGCCCTCGTCGAGGAGGGCGTAGGACTTCTCCGACACCACCGGGCGCAGGATCACGTCTCGGGGGTCGTTCATGGCCCGGCTCCGGGCTCGTCGTGGTCGTCCCGCTCACCAGCGGCCGCGGCCTTGCTCTCCGGCGACGGCGACGGCTCAGCCTGGGGCGCAGCTGCCTCCGGCACCGCCGAGGTCAACGGCCCGGGCGCCTCCGGCTCGGCCGCGTCCGACCCGGCCGCCGAGGAGCCCGACGGCGGGCCCGCCGGCGCCGGCCCCGCCGCCCCGGCCCCGCCCGGGGGCAGGGTGGCCTCGGTGAACACGATCCAGTCGTTGCAGAGCACGTCGTAGGCGTTCAGCTCGCCGACCAGCATGAGCTGGACATCGGGGAGGTTGCGGAAGGACCGGTAGGCCACCTCGTCGTCCGGTCCCAGCACCAGCAGCACCTTCCCCTCGAGGCCCAGGGCCTCCAGGGCGGCCGTGGCCTCCTTGGTGCGGGGGGCGGCGAAGCTCCAGCGATCGACGACGGCAACCCTGCCCTCCGAGGCCCGGTCGGACAGGGCGGAGCGCAGGGCCAGCTGGACCATCTTCTTCGGGGTGCGCTGGCGGTAGTCGCGGGGCTTGGGGCCCGCGGCCACGCCCCCGCCGGCCCAGTGCGGTGCCCGGGTCGAGCCCTGGCGGGCCCGACCCGTCCCCTTCTGGCGCCAAGGCTTGCGTCCGCCGCCCCGGACCTCGGCCCGGGTGAGGGTGCTGTGAGTCCCGGCCCGCGCCGCGGCGAGCTGGGCGGTGACCACCTGGTGCATCACGGCCACGTTGGGCTCCAACCCGAACACGGACGGGTCGAGGTCGACAGGGCGGACCGTGGCCCCGTCCTGGGAGCGGAGGTCGACGCTCGTCATGGCTTGGTCCCCTTCACCGCGTCCCGGATGAGCACGAGCCCGCCCCGGGGCCCGGGCACCGCCCCCTTCACGAGCAGCAGCTCGCGGTCGGGATCGGCCGCCACCACCTCGAGGTTCAAGGTCGTGACCCGCTCCGCCCCCAGCCGGCCCGCCATGCGCGTGCCCTTGAAGACCCGGGCCGGGGTGGCGCAGGCGCCGACCGACCCGGGCGCCCGGTGCTTCTTGTGGTTCCCGTGGGAGGCGCCCTGGCCCTTGAAGTTGTGGCGCTTCATGGAGCCGGCGAAGCCCTTGCCCTTGCTCACGGCGGTGACGTCGATGAAGTCACCGGCAGCGAGGAGGTCGACGGCGAGCTCCTGGCCCACCTCGTAGCCGCTGGTGTCGTCGAGGCGTAGCTCGACGAGCTTCTTGCCGGGCTCGACGCCGTTCTTCCCGAAATGACCGAGCTCCGGCTTGTTGAGGCTCTTCGTGCGCACCGATCCGTAGGTCACCTGGAGCGCGCTGTACCCGTCGGTGTCCGGCCGCTTGACC
>DATGAX010000016.1:0-4851 GCA_035312965.1 Acidimicrobiales bacterium | reverse complement strand
GCCACATGGCAGCCCAGCTCCGACAGCACCCGCAACTGCTCCTCGGTCTCCACCCCCTCGGCGACGGTCGTGATGCCCAGCGACTCCGTCAGGTGGAAGATGGCCTCGACCAGGGGGCGGCTGGGTCCCTGGCGGTCGATCGAGCCCGGCCGCGGCACCAGGTCGGCCACGAAGCTCCGGTCGATCTTGACCACGTCGATGGGCAGCGCCCGGAGATGGGTGAGCGACGAGTAACCGGTGCCGAAGTCGTCGAGGGCGACCCGGACGCCGAGCTGGCGGACCATCTCGAGGTGGCGGCGGGCCAGGTCGGTGTCGGTCAGGATGGCGCTCTCGGTCACCTCGAGGACGAGCCGCCGCGGGTCGGCCCCGCTGCGTTCCAGGGCGGAGCGCACCTTGGCGTAGAGGCCGGGGCGGACCAACTGGTGGGCCGAGAGGTTCACCGCCACGAAGGGATCGCGGTGGCCGGCGCCGGCCCAGTCGGCCAGCTGCGTGCACGCCAGGTCGAGGACCAGATCCCCGATGGGAACGATCAGACCGGTCTCTTCGGCCCGCTTGATGAACTCGCCGGGGGCCACCAGGCCCCGGCGCGGGTGCTGCCACCGGATGAGCGCCTCGAAGCCCGTGACGGCCCGCTCGGCCAGGTCGACCTCGGGTTGGAAGTGCAACACGAACTCGTGCTCGGCCAGCGCGCTGCGCATCTCGGCGTCCAGCTCCAGGCGCTCCCGGGCGGCGGCGTACATCGACTTCTCGAAGACGGCGCAGCGGCCCCGGCCGGCTGCCTTGGCCGCGTACATGGCGGAGTCGGCGTTGCGCAGCAGCTCCTCGGCGGTGCCGGCCCCGATGGCCGGAGTGGCGATGCCGACGCTGGCCTGCACCACGAACTCCATCCCCGACACGTGGACGGGCTGCTCGAAGGTCTTGAGCATCCGGGCCGCCACCGCCCGGGCGGTCCGCAGGCTGGCGGAAGTGGGCAGCAGGATCCCGAACTCGTCGCCGCCGAGCCGGGCCGCGGTGTCCCCGGGCCGCAGGCAGGCCGACAGGCGGTCGGCCACCGCCACGAGCACCTGGTCGCCCGTGGAGTGGCCGAGGCTGTCGTTGACCGTCTTGAACCCGTCCAGGTCGAGCAGCAGGACGGCCACGTCGACCCCGTCCGGCTGGGCGGCCAGGGCGGCGTCGATCCGACCGAAGAACAGGTTGCGGTTGGCCAGGCCGGTCAGGGGGTCGTGCGTCGCCTGCTCGCGAAGCTGCTCCTCCAGGGCGGTGCGGGCCGTCACGTCGTACACGCTGACCATGGCGGCCGGAAGGCCGTCGAAGGTCATCACCCGGGACGTCACCTCGACGTAGATCACGGTGCCGTCGCGGAAGACGTGCCGCCACGGCCCGCTCCCTTCGAGGGACGGGCGGCCGTGCCGGACGGAGTCGAGAAAGGCGGCGCGGTCCTCCGCCGGCCTGATGTCGGAAAGGGTCATGGCCAGGAACTCGTCGCGGCTGTAGCCGTAGCGCTGCACGGCGGCGTCGTTGACCTCGAGGAAGCGCAGGGTGTTGCGGTCGTACACCCACATGGCCTGGGGGTTGGCCGCGAACAGAGCCCGGAAGTGCGACTCCCGGCGCCGGTGGGCCGCCTCCGACCGGCGCAGGAGGTCGGCGACCCAGGCCACCGCCTCGCCCACGATGACGCAGCCCGGGACGGCGTAGAAGGCGCCCCAGAGGCCGCCGTCGCTCGTCTTCGCCGCCACCAGGAGGGGGATGAGGTAGGCGGCGAGCAGGAGCGGGGACGACAGCAGTGAGGTTCCCGGGCTGTGGGCCAGGCCGATCCAGACGAAGGCGACCATGAAGAAGAGGGCATAGACGAAGCCGTCGTTGGCGGCGTACCAGTTGTGCAGCGCGATCAGGGTGAACGCCAGCGGCACCAGCGCCAGGCTGGCCCTGGGGTGCCAGCGGTTCCACGGGAGGAACCAGATGACGGAGCCGGCGACCATGGCCGCCGCGCCGACGGCCGCGATGCCGGGCCGCGAGGCGCCCGGCCCGTACCAGACGATCGCCGAGGCGAGCAGCACCAGCGCCCCGCAGCCCAGGTACAGGAGCGCGGCGATCCGGCAGGTGGTGCGGACGGACAGGGCGGACGGGTTGCTCAGGCCGTCACGGGCTGAGCCGGCCTCGAACGATCGCCACCCGGAATCGTCAGGCGAATCCCCAGGCATTGCCAGTGATAGTGACACCGGTCCCGTTGGGCGCCCAGGGCCGAACGTCACTATTGCGACGGGCCCGCACCCACGGAAAGATCCGGGCAATCAGGACAAAAGGTCAGGCAGCGCGCATGGACATGGTGGCGAGACCGGTCACGCTCCCCGTCACGGACGCCGGGGCCCGGTCCCCGGCCAGGTAGGCGTCGAAGAAGGCCTCGGTGGCGGCCTCGACCCCGGCCAGCCACCGGCTGCCGGCCTGGTAAGGGGGCAGGTGGCCGGCGCCGTGCATGACGAGGAGGTACTTGGGCGACGCCCCGTCGGCCCATGTCGTGTACCCGTACGACGGGGGGTTGATGGTGTCGGCGTCACCCTGGACGACGAGCATGGGGGGGTTGTGGCCGGCTCCGCCCGGTATGGGCTGGCCGCCCAATACGAGCACGGCACGGTACGGCGGCTGGCCGGTGGGGGGCGGCGCCACGGCGGCGGCCAAAGCCGCTTCGGCCCCGTCGCTGTGGCCGGCGACCGCCACCCGGCTGGGGTCGATGCGGGATGCGACCGTCCCGCCCCGCGCCACCAGCTGGTCGGTGACGAAACGGAGGTCGCCGGGCAGGTTGTCGATGTCGGCTTCGTCGAGGTTCGGGCCGGCCACGGCCGGATCGTCCAGCGGTAGCTCCGGCGCGGCGACGACATACCCGTGGGTGGCCCAGGCCTCCAGCATCGACTCGTAAGGTTCGGGGCCGACGGCGTAGCCATGGGCGAAGACCACGAGCGGCCAGGGGCCCGGGCGCCGCGGGAACCACACCAGCGTGGTGAGGGCCCGGCTGGCGCTGATGCGGCGGCCGTGGCTGACGGTCGGCCGGCTGGGGTCGACCAGCGCCAGCCGCACCGATCCGACCGCATAGGGGGGAGCGGCCGGCCCGGTCGACGTGGTGGTGGCCCGGATGGTCGTCGGGGCGGCGGCCCGGGCCGTGGTGGAGACCGGTGCGGTGGTGGGCGGCGGCCCGGCGGCGCGCCCCGGGGCGCACGCCGGTCCGGCCAACACCCCGGCGAGGGCGAAGCCGGCCGTTAGGGCCTTTCGGACCATGGAGATGGGCCGTTGGTCCCTATCCGGACGTGGGCGGGGGGAGAACACTCGGATCCCATGACCGGCGTCGATCTGAATTCCCCGGGGACCTACCTGCACTGGTCCATATTCTCCGTTTCCGTAGCCAACCTCGTGCTCATCGCGGTGATGGTGGTGATCTTCGGTCTGGCGTTGTTGATCCGCTTCCCTCGACCGGAGGGAGGCGAGCTGCCGCCCGAGCCCGACAGCGGGCCGGCCGCCCCCGCGCCGGCCGCCGGGGACGAGACCATGTGGACGGCCCGGGCCCGCCAAGCGGTGCTGCGCCGCCTGCCGCCGTCCAAGCTCCTGCCGGACCGGCAGCCCGCTTATGTGGCCTCCTGGGTCTACGTGTTCGGCGTCGCTGCCCTGGCCGCCCTCGCCATGGCCATCGTCTCGGGCTTCGTCATCGCCATAGGGGGCACGGACTGGTGGCACAGCAGTGCGGTCGGCCACTTTTTCAACAGCATCCACCTCTGGAGCGTCGAGCTCTTCATGGCCCTGATCGTGATCCACCTGTGGGCCAAGTTCTGGATGGCGGCGTGGCGGGGCCGGCGGGCCCTCACATGGATAACCGGCGTCGTCGCCTTCGGGGCCTCGGTCCTCGAATGCTTCACCGGCTACCTGTCGCAGCAGAACTTCGACGCCCAGTGGATCGCCACCAACGGCAAGGACGCCCTGAACTCGGCCGGGGTCGGGGCCTTCTTCAACCTCATGAACTTCGGCCAGATGCTCCTCTGGCACGTCGTGCTGATCCCCATCCTGCTGATCGCCCTCATCGGTGCCCACGTCCTCATGGTCCGGGTGCGCGGCGTGGCCCACCCGCTTCCTGACCGCCGGCCGAAGACACGGGCGCTGCGCAAGGCGGCGGCGACCGCCGAGGCCGAGGCGTGGCGGGGACCGACGCGGCGCTACGACATCCTCAAGGAGGGCACGGCGGCGGTCGCCATCGTCGCCGTACTCGTCGTCGCCCTCGCCGGCATCCTGTCCTCCCCGGACGAGCCGCCGGTCACGGTCCAGTCCTGGGCCCAGGTGGCTCCGGACGACTTCGTGGCCACGGCCGCCACCGAACTGGCCGGGACGAGCCTGACCGCCACCTACGGCCAGCCTTACAACGCCACCCCGGGGGCGGCGCAGAGGCTGGGCATCTCCTGGCAGGTGCTGGCCGGGGTGCGCCAGCCGATCGACGCCGCGGCGACGTTCGTCCTGTCCCCCCTGGACAAGCTGTCCTCCACCGATCCCGCTCTCTCCGCCGCCCTTTCGGCCTACCGGGGCGCCAGTGCCTCGCAGCAGGGGACCTGGAACAACAACTACGGCGACGCCGTACAGAAGCTCACCATCCAGGGCGGCAGCCCGGTCGTCCCGGCCGGCGACTACGGGCCCATCACCGTGCTCATGTCCAAGGAGCTGACGCTGGCCCGTTCGGGCGCGCTCGATGCCGACCTGCTCGCCCAGCGTCCCTTCTACGGCACCAACTTCACCAAGCCCCTGCTGTTCATGGAGGACGGGAACTACTACTCCAACCTGGCCGAGGCCCAGCACCTGACGGGGTCACAGTGGGGCGTC
>DATGAX010000015.1:0-2907 GCA_035312965.1 Acidimicrobiales bacterium | reverse complement strand
AAGGTCAGGTGATCCCCACCGATCCGGGCCGCATCCTCGACTACACCCTGCCCGAGCCCTACCCCGTGGTCGCCGTCATCCTCACGTGGAACGCCCCGCTGGCGTCCATCGGCATGACGGTCGGCCCGCCGCTGGCCGCCGGATGCTGCGTGGTGCTCAAGCCGTCCGAGCTGGCCCCCTTCTCCGCCGTCCAGTTCGGGCGCCTGTGCCTGGAGGCCGGTCTGCCGCCGGGCGTCGTCAGCGTGCTACCGGGGACCGGGGAGACAGGGAGCGCCATCGTCTCCCATCCCGGGATCGAGAAGGTGAGCTTCACCGGCGGGGCGGCCACCGCCCGGCGGATCGCGGCGGCCTGCGGCGAGGCGCTCAAGCCCTGCCTGTTCGAGCTGGGCGGCAAGTCGGCCAACATCGTCTTTGCCGATGCCGACCTCGATCGGGCCATATCCACGGCGGCGCGGGTCATCGGTCTGTCCGGTCAGGGCTGCACCCACCCGACCCGGATGCTGGTCCAATCCGCCGTCTACGAGGAGATGATCGCCCGCGTCGCCGGCCTCTACGACAGCATCCCGGTCGACGACCCGCTCCGGCCCACCACCATGATGGGGCCGGTCATCAGCGGCCCGGCGTGCGAGCGCATCCTGGCCATGGTCGACCGGGCCAAGGAGGCGGGGGCGACGGTGCGGGCCGGCGGGACCCGCCTGGAGGGCGAGCACGCCGGAGGGTTCTTCCTCCGGCCCACGGTGCTGGCCGACGTGGCGCCGGGCTCGGAGGTGGGGCAGGTCGAGGTGTTCGGCCCCGTCCTGGCCGTGACGCCCTTCGACGACGAGGACGAGGCGGTGGCCCTGGCCAACGGCACGCCCTACGGCCTGGCCGCCTACGTCCACACCCGCGACGTCAGCCGGGCCCACCGCCTGGCCCAGCGCCTCGACGCCGGCAGCGTCGGCGTCAACGGCGGCGGGGTGCCGGCCGGCCCCGGCGCCCCCTTCGGGGGACGCCGCCAGAGCGGCTACGGCGTCGAAGGCGGCCTGGCCGGCGTCCGGGAGTTCCTGCGTTACAAGAACGTGGAGCTGCGCCTCTAGCGGGAGGCGGGCCAGCGGTAGGCCCGGCGAGCGTTGCCGCTCGTCATCGCCACGGCCTCGTCCTCCGGCACGTCGTGCATCAGCCGCTTGATCACGTCCTGCGAGTCGGGCCAGGGCGTCTCGACGTGGGGGAAGTCGCTCTCCCACATGATGCGGTCGGCGCCGATGTGGTGGCGCAGGTCGATGCCGATCTGGTCGTCGACGAAAGTGCCGTAGAAGTTGCGCTTGAAGATGTCCGATGGAAGCAGGTCGTCCAGCTTGGACCAGTGCTTGTGCTTCTCCCACATCCGGTCGCACCGTTCCAGCTGGGCCGGGATCCAGCCCAGGCCGCCCTCCGACAGGGCGAACTGAAGCTTCGGCCACTTGCGCAGGGTCGGGCTCTCGAGCAGGTTGACCAGTCCGATGGCCCCGGTCACCTGGGCCAGCATGATGGTCACGTGGAAGGGCGCGCCGGCCGGGAAGGGGAGGTGGCCCGACACGCCGATGTGGCAGTTGACCACCAGGCCGGTCTCCGACAGGGCGTCCCACAGCGGATCCCAGTACTCGCCCCACAGGTCGGGCAGGCCGATGCCGCCCGGGTCGTCGAAGAAGGTGATGCAGCGGGCACCCTTGGCCGCCGTGCGCCGGACTTCGGCGGCGCAGAGATGGGCGTCCCACATGGGCGTCATCACCATCGGGATGTACAGATCCGGGGCGGCCGCGCACCAGCCGTCGAAGATCCAGTCGTTGTAGGCCTGGCACATGGCCAGGGCCAACTCCTTGTCCTCGAACTGCAGCAGCTTGGCGCCGGCGAAACCGAGCAGCGAGGGGAAGCAGATGCTGCCCACCACGCCGTCGGCGGCCATGTCCCTGGCCCGCTGGGTCGGGTTGTAGCAGGACTCGATCATGTCGCTGTAGCGCAGCGGGTCGGTGTCCCAGTCCTCGGGCGGCCGGCCGGCCACGGCGTTGAGCCCCATGGTGGCTTCTGGGACGCCGTTGAGCAGCCACGCCTCCGTCCCGTTGTCGAGCTCCACGACGCGTGGCGCCTGCTCGGCGTACTTGGCCGGGAGCCGGTCGGTCCACACGTCCGGCGGTTCGATGATGTGGTCGTCGACGCTAATGAGTTCGTACATGTTCAAGCTCCGATGGTGATCGACCCGCGCTCGAGCAGGCCGGCGATTGTTTCCTGGCTGTAACCCAACATCTGCAGAACCTCGGTTGAATGCTGGCCGAGGCGCGGCGCCAGCCGGTGGGGGACCCGCCCGGCGTCACTGACCGAGACCAGCTGGTCGATCTCGACGACCGTCCCTTTGTCCGGATGCACACCTTCGGCCACCCGGTCCGTGTCCCGGTAGTGCGGGTCGTCCAGGAGGGCCGCCATGTTGGGCCCGCTCGGGGCGACCGCGGCCACGCCCGCGCCGGTCAGCTCGTCGACCCACTCGTCGGTCTTGCCCGCGGCCACCGCGTCGCCGATGGCGGTCTCCAGGCGGTAGGGGTCGGCGTCGTCGGTGTCGACGCCGAGGACGCGCCCGACGGCGGCCCGCTCGGCGGGCAGGGCGGCGACGATGCAGACCCAGCCGTCAGCGGTCTGGTACAGCCGGTCCAGGGGGCCGATGCCCATCTGGAGCGGGTCGAGCAGGCCGGCGCCGAGGACCCGGCCGTCAGCGGTGCGGACGGCGTGGGCCATGTGGGCCATGGTGGCGTTGAGCTGCGGGTTCTCGATGTACTGGCCCTCGCCCGTGCGCTGGCGGTGCAGCAGGGCCATGAGGACGGCGACCGCGCCGAGCAGGCCGTTGCCGGGATCCTCGTTGCCGGTGGGGAAGAGGGGCGGGTTGTGCTGGCCCGCGCACTC
>DATGAX010000014.1:0-3271 GCA_035312965.1 Acidimicrobiales bacterium | reverse complement strand
GGCCGAGGCCAACATCGTCGGGCGGGCGGTGGGCCAGGCGATCCGGGGCCTGCGCCCCGTCCCGGAGGTCCAGTTCTTCGACTACATCTGGCCCGCCATGCAGCAGATCAAGACGGAGGCGGCGACCATCCGGTGGCGTTCCAACGGCGCCTACAGCTGCCCTCTGGTGCTGCGCGTACCGATCGGGGGTTACCTGTCCGGGGGGGCCATCTGGCACTCGCAGTCGGGGGAGTGCATATTCGCCCACGTGCCCGGCCTGACGGTCGTGATGCCGTCGCGGGCGGCCGATGCGGTGGGGCTGCTGCGGACCGCGCTGTCGGGCGAGGACCCGGTGCTGTTCCTGGAGCACAAGCACCTGCTGCGCCAGCCGTACACCCGCAGCCCGTTCCCCGGGCCGGGCTTCCGGGTCCCGTTCGGGAAGGGCCGGGTGGTGGCCGGCGGGAGCGACCTGACGATCGTGACGTGGGGGGCGACGGTGGAGAAGTCGCGGCAGGCCGCGGCGTCGATCGAGGGGGCGAGCATCGAGGTGATCGACCTGCGATCCATCGAGCCGTGGGACCACGACCTGGTCGTCGAGTCGGTGGGCCGGACCAGCCGCGCCGTCGTGGTGCACGAGGACGTCCTGACCGGGGGATGGGGGGCCGAGGTGGCGGCGTGGATCGGGGAGCACTGCTTCGGCGATCTGGACGCCCCGGTGGCGCGGGTGGGGGCGACCGACACCCACGTGGCCTACGAACCCGGCCTGGAGAGGGCGATCCTGCCGCAGGTGGAGGACATCGCCGACGCCGCCCGGCGAGTACTGGAGTTCTGAATGCCTCACACCGTTCGGGGTGTCGTTTCTTCGGACAAAGGGGCGCCCGTCTCGGTGCAGCCCGTCGTGGTTCCCGATCCCGGCCCCGGCGAGGCTCTCGTCTCGATCGCGGCGTGCGGGGTCTGCCATACAGACCTCCACTACCGCGAGGGAGCGATCAACGACGAGTTCCCGTTCCTCCTCGGCCATGAGGCGGCCGGGACCGTCGAAGCGGTGGGGGAGGGCGTCGTCGACGTGGCGCCGGGCGACTACGTGGTCCTCGCCTGGCGGGCCCCGTGCGGGAACTGCCGGTCGTGCCGGAGGGGTCGGCCGTGGTACTGCTTCGACAGCGCCAACGCCCGCCAGCCGATGACCCTCGAGGACGGGACGCCGCTGTCGGCCGCCCTCGGGATCGGCGCCTTCGCGGAGAAGACGCTGGTGGCCGCCGGGCAGGCGGTCAAGGTGGATCCCGCCGCCCGGCCCGAAGCGGCCGGGCTGATCGGCTGCGGCGTGATGGCCGGCTTCGGGGCGGCCCTCAACACCGGCCAGGTAGGCCGGGGCGACACGGTGGCGGTGATCGGGTGCGGCGGGGTCGGCGACGCCGCCATCGCCGCCTCCGCCATCGCCGGGGCCCGCATCGTGATCGCGGTGGACGTGGACCCCCGGAAGCTGGAGTGGGCCCGCCGCTTCGGGGCCACCCACACGGTCGACGCCGGCCGCACGGATCCGGTGGAAGCCATCCGCGAGCTGACCGGCGGCTTCGGGGCGGACGTGGTGGTCGAGGCGGTCGGCCGGCCTGAGACCTACCGTCAGGCCTTCCTCGCCCGCGACCACGCCGGGGTGCTGGTCCAGGTGGGGGTGCCCGACCCCTCGATGACCATCGAGCTGCCGATGATCGAGCTGTTCGGCCGGGGTGGGGCGCTCAAGTCGTCGTGGTACGGCGACTGTCTGCCCACCCGGGACTTCCCCTTGCTCATCGACCTGTACCTCGCGGGCCGCCTGGACCTCGACGGCTTCGTGAGCGAGACGATCGGCCTGGACGGGGTGGAGGAGGCGTTCGCCCGGATGCAGCGGGGCGAGGTCCTGCGGTCCGTGGTGGTATTTTAGTAGGACTTCCTACTAAAATGGCTTCGTGACCGACCTGCACCGCCCGGCTCACCCGGTCCGCTTCGTCACCGCGGCGAGCCTGTTCGACGGGCACGACGCCGCCATCAACATCATGCGGCGGCTGCTGCAGGCCCAGGGCGCGGAGGTCGTCCACCTCGGCCACAACCGGTCGGTGGACGAGGTCGTCACCGCCGCCGTCCAGGAGGACGTCCAAGGGGTCGCCGTCAGCTCGTACCAGGGCGGCCACGTCGAGTACTTCCAGTACCTGGTGGACCGGCTGCGCGCCGAGGGGCGCCCCGAGATCCGGGTGTACGGCGGAGGGGGCGGCACCATCACGGCGGCCGAGATCGAGGCCCTGCACCGATATGGCGTGACCCGCATCTTCTCGCCCCACGACGGCCAGGAGATGGGCCTGGCCCGGATGGTCAACACGCTCGTGGCGGAGTGCGACTTCGAGCTTCCCGGCCTCACCGACGCCGAGCTCGAGGCGCTGCTGGCCGGGGACACCCGGGCCCTGGCCCGGGCCATGACGACGGCGGAGAACGACCGGCTGAGCGACACCCAGCGGTCCGCCCTCGCCTCTGCCGCGGGCGGGCGCCGGGTCCCGGTCCTCGGCCTCACCGGCACCGGCGGCTCCGGCAAGTCGTCACTGACCGACGAGCTGGTCCAGCGCTTCCGGCTGGACCAGGAGGACAAGCTGCGGATCGCCGTCCTCGCCATAGACCCGACCCGCCGGAAGGCAGGGGGCGCGCTGCTCGGCGACCGCATCCGGATGAACTCGATCGGTACCGGCAGCCGTATCTTCTTCCGTTCCTTCGCCACCCGCGGCGCCGGCGGCGAGATGCCCGCCGCCCTCGACGACGCCATCACCGCCTGCCGGGCCGCCGGCTTCGACCTGGTCGTCGTGGAGACCCCCGGCATCGGGCAGGGCGACTCGGCCGTGGTGTCCCACGTCGACCTGCCCGTCTACGTGATGACGCCGGAATACGGGTCGCCGTCGCAGCTCGAGAAGATCGACATGCTCGACTTCGCCGCCGCGGTGGCGATCAACAAGTTCGAGCGTCGAGGCGGCGAGGACGCCCTCCGGGACGTGCGGCGCACCCTGGCCCGCAACCCGGACTTCGCGGGGACGGCGCTGGACGAGCTGCCGGTGTTCGGGACCGTCGCCTCCCGCTTCGCCGACGACGGCGTCACGGCGCTCTACCAGTTCCTGCGGGAGCGGCTCGGTTTCGGGCCCGGGGTGCTCCAGCCGGTGAGCGGGCGGGTGTCGACGCGCGGCCACGCCATCGTCCCGGCCGAGCGCACCCGGTACCTCGCGGATGTGGCCGAGAGGGTGCGGGCCTACCACCGGACGACGCAGGAGGAAGCAGAGAA
>DATGAX010000013.1:0-6853 GCA_035312965.1 Acidimicrobiales bacterium | reverse complement strand
CGCCACCGATGTGGCCAAGATGGTGCAGGCGCCCATCTTCCACGTCAACGGCGACGATCCCGAGGCGTGCGTGCGGGTCGGCCGCCTGGCCTTCGCCTTCCGGCAGCGGTTCCACAAGGACGTCGTGATCGACATGGTCTGCTACCGGCGTTTCGGCCACAACGAGCAGGACGACCCGTCGCTCACCCAGCCGTTGCTCTACCAGCTGATCAAGGAGCACCGATCGGTGCGCATGCTGTACACCGAGTCACTCGTCCGCCGGGGCGACATCGATCTCGTCCAGGCGGAGGACGCGCTCAAGGACTTCTCGGCCCGCCTCCAGTCGGCGCTGGACGAAACCCGCGCCGCGGCGCCGCCGGCGGTGACCGAGCTGCCGCCGCCCGCCGCCCCGGCGCCGGTGCTGCCGCCCATCGAGACCGGCGTCCCGGCGCCGGACCTGGACCGGGTGGTGGCCGCGCTGACCGACTTCCCGGACGGCTTCACGGTCCACCCCAAGCTGGTGCGCGTCTTCGACAACCGGGCCAAGCTGTGGGCGGCCGGCGAGGCGGACTGGGCCCTCGGTGAGGCGCTGGCCTACGGGACGCTGCTGCTCGAGGACCGCGACGTGCGCCTGGCCGGGCAGGACACCCGGCGCGGTACCTTCGGCCACCGCAACGCCGCCGTCGTCGACTACACCAACGGCACCGAGTACGTGCCGCTGGCCGCTCTGCGACCGGGCCGGTTCTCCATCTACGACTCCATGCTGTCCGAGTACGCCGCCCTCGGCTTCGAGTACGGGTACTCGCTGATCGCCCGCGACGGGCTCGTGGCGTGGGAGGCGCAGTTCGGCGACTTCGTCAACGGGGCCCAGATCATCATCGACCAGTTCCTCGCGGCGGCCGAGATCAAGTGGGGCCAGACGTCGGGGCTCGTGCTGCTGCTGCCCCACGGATACGAGGGGCAGGGCGCCGAGCATTCCTCGGCCCGCATCGAGCGGTTCCTCGAGATCTGCGCCGAGGACAACATCCAGGTCGCCGACGTCACGACGGCCTCCCAGCTGTTCCACCTGTTGCGGCGGCAGGTGCTGCGGGGGGTGCGGAAGCCGCTCGTGCTGTTCACGCCCAAGCGCTACCTGCGGGGCCGGGAGGCGTACAGCCCGGCGTCGGAGTTCGTGGCCGGCCACTTCCAGGAGGTCCTCGACGACCCCGCCGTGGCCGATCCCGATGCCGTGCGGCGGGTCGTCCTGGCCACCGGGAAGGTCGCCCTCGATGTGCTGAAGGCCCGGGCCGGGGCGGGGCGGGAGGACGTGGCGGTGGTGCGGATCGAGCAGCTGCACCCGTGGCCGGCCGAGCAGCTGGCCCGCACCGTCTCCCGCTACGAGCGGGCCTCCGACGTGGTGTGGGTCCAGGAGGAGCCGGCCAACATGGGAGCGGCTACGTTCGTGCGGGACCGGCTCGAAGCCATGTTCGCCGACGATTTCCGAGTTGCCCGCGTGGCGAGGGTGGCGTCGGGTTCGCCGGCGACGGGGTCGCACGCCATGCACGAGCTGGAGCAGGCCGACCTGCTCGAGCGGGCACTCGGGTAGCGGCCCGGCCCGGCCCCGTTCAGCTGACCGGGTAGCCCAACAGGTCCTCCAGCTCGGCCAGCGCGGCGTCGGGATCGGTGACTTTGATGGTGTGCATGCCCATGGCCCGGGCCGGCTTGAGGTTGACTCCCAGGTCGTCGAGGAACACGGCCTCGCTCGGCTCGATCTTGAGCATCTCGCACGCGATGGCGTAGAAGTGGGGGTCCGGCTTGCGGTAGCCGACCCGCGACGACTCGACGACGGCGTCGAACAGGTCGAGGACCTCGGCCGGCATGACGGACTCCTCGGCCCGCAGGAAGTTGTTGGTGAGGAGCCCCGTCTTGTGCCGGGCGCGGCACCGGCGCACCGCTTCGACCATGCTCGGGCGCAGCTGGCCCGACAGGGCGAGGAGTATGGCCTCGGCGTCGATGGTCGCCCCCGCAGTCCGCGCCTCGGCCTCGAACAGGACGGCGAATTCGGCCGCCGAGACCTCCGAACGCTCGAACCGGGCCCACGCGTTCGTGTCGGGGTTGGTCGCGTTGAGGCGGCGGATGAACCCGACTTCGAGGCCGTGCTCCTCCTCGTAGGCCCCGAAGGCGTCGAAGGGGCTGGTCGACAGCACGCCTCCGAAGTCCCACAGGACGGCTCTGACCGGGGGTTTTGCCACGGCCTGCACTCTAGGGTCCCACTAGGAGTGGTCCCCAGGCTGCTTGACTCTTAGGCACCGATGGCACCCCGGCACGTAATAGTCGACGGATCGAACCTGGCTACCGAGGGTCGTACCCTGCCCAGCCTGGCCCAGCTCGACCAGGCCGTGCGCGAGTTCATCGGCGAGAACTCCAACGACGTCGTGACCGTGGTGGTGGACGCCTCCTTCGGTCACCGCATCGACCCCTCCGAGCTGCCCGCCTTCGAAGCCGCCGAAGCGGCCGGCGAGGTGGTGTCGCCGCCGGCGGGGGCCATCGGCCGGGGCGACGCCTTCCTCCTGCGCATCGCCGAGAAGACAGGCGCCACCGTCCTCTCGAACGACTCGTTCCAGGAGTTCCACGGTGAGCACACATGGCTGTTCGACAAAGGTCGCCTGATCGGCGGCAAGCCGGTCCCCGGCGTGGGCTGGATCTTCATGGAGCGGACCCCGGTGCGGGGGGCCAAGAGCCGGGAGGTCACCAAGGAGGCCAAGCGCAAGAAGCGGGCGGAGGTGGAGCCGACCAAGCCGGCGCTCTCCGAGGCCAAGCCCCGGGGGCGCACCAAATCGGTGGACCGGGCCATCGCCCGGGCGACGGAGGAGGTCGTCGAGCCGAAGGGGGGCGCCAAGTCGCGCCGGCGGCGGGGGAGCGCGCCGCCGGCCGAGCCGGTCAACGAACCCCTGGCCTTCATCACGTTCATCGCCGCCCACCCGCTCGGCAGCGACGTGGTCGGCGCCGTCCTCGAGTACTCGTCCCACGGGGCGTTCGTGGAGGCGGACGGGGCCCGTTGTTACATCCCCCTGTCGGCCATGGGCACGCCGCCCCCCCGCCGGGCCCGGGAGGTGGTGACCAGGGGCGAGTCCCGCCCCTTCGTGGTCCAGGCCTTCGACCCCCTGCGGCGCGGCATCGAGCTGGCCCTGCCCGGCTTCGCCCGCATCGCCGCCGCCCCGACGGCCGAGACGGTGGAGGCGGAGATCGGGGCCGAGCCCGAACTGGCGCCCGCCGCCCGTACCGCCGCCGGTCCGGGCCGCAAGCGGGGGGCCAAGAAGGCGGCGCCACCGGTGGTGGCGGCGGCCGCCGGGCCGGGCCGGGATGGCGGGGTCGGGACCGAAGATCCCGGCCGCCGGGCCGGGCCGGCGAAACGAGCCGGGAAGGCAGAGGCCAAGAAAACGGTCCCGGCCGCGACCAAGGCGGCAGCCGGCCCGGCGGCGGCCAAGAAGGCGGCCGCTCCGGTCAAGAAGGCGGCCGCTCCGGCCAAGAAGGCGGCCGCTCCGGTCAAGAAGGCGGCCGCTCCGGTCAAGAAGGCGGCCGCCCCGGCCAGGAAGGCGGAGGCGGCGCAGAAGGCGCCCGCCCCGGCCAGGAAGGCGGCCGCTCCGGCCAGGAAGGCGGAGGCGGCGCAGAAGGCGCCCGCCCCGGCCAAGAAGTCGGCGACCAAGGCCGCCGCGGCGAAGGCGCCGGCCAAGACGCCGGCGAAGAAGGCGGCCGCCCCGTCTCCTCCGGCCCCGGCCAAGAAGGCGGCGACGAGAGCCCCGGCGCCCAAGAAGGCGGCCGCCCCGGCCAAGAAGGCGTCTCGCTCCCTCCCGAGCTCCTGAACCGAATGGATCGCCGCGCCTGGTGGCGCCGGGGGGCGTGGGTGGGGGCCGTCCTGGCCCTGGACCTGGCCGTCGGAGCCGCCGTAGGCCACGCCCTGGTCGCCCATCCGAGGTCGGTGACCCTCGACAGTGGCCATTCCGACACCGCCCTGTTCGTCTGGTGGCTGAGATGGGCCCCGTTCTCGCTCGGTCACGGGCTCAACCCGTTGTACACCCACTACTGGAATGCGCCGACCGGCATCGACGCCATGTGGAACACGTCCATCCTCGCCGTCGGGATCCTGCTGGTCCCGGTCACGCTCCTCCTCGGCGCGGTGGCCGCCTTCAACGCGGCGACGATCCTCGGCCCCGCCCTGGCCGCTTTCACGGCCACCATCTGGCTGCGCCGGCATGCGTCGACTCCGGCCGCCGCCATCGGAGGGCTGGTGTTCGGCTACTCGCCCTTCGTGATCCAGGAGGCCAACGGCACCCACCTCCACCTCACCTGGATGGTCCTGGTGCCGCTGATGGTCATGCTCGTGGAGGACATCGGCTGGAGGCGGGATCGCCCATGGACCCGGGCCGGCCCGTGGCTGGGGTTGGCCGCCGCCGTCCAGTGGTTCGTAAGTGCCGAGATGCTGCTGATCGCCGGGATCGCCTGTGCCGTAGGTCTGCTGGCGCTGGCCGCGGGGCGGCGGGACGTGGCGCGGGTCCGCTGGCGTCCCGCCGCCCTGGCGTTCGGGGTGGCCGGCGCGGTGGCCGCCCTGCTCCTGGCCGGGCCGGTGCTCGAGCAGTACACGCCCTCCCATGTCATACACGGGCCCCTGCAACCCATGAACCGCTGGCAGACCCGGCTGGCCTTCCTCGTGTCGCCCCCGGGAACCCTGCGGTTCCACACCGCATCCTCGGCCGCCACCGCCTTCCGCCACGTGGGCTACGAGAACGGCATGTACGTGGGCGTCCCGCTCCTCCTGCTGCTCGTTGGGGCCGTGGCCTGGATGCGCCGCCGGCCCGGCGTCGTCGCGGCCGCCGTGGTCATCGTCGTGCTCTTCGTGCTCTCGCTGGGCGGCGCCGGCCCCTGGCGGCTGGTCGAGGACGCGGTGGCGCCGCTTCAGAGCCTCCTGCCCCTCCGCTTCGCCGCCCTGATGTGGCTGGCCATCGCCTTCATCCTCGCCCTGCTGTTCGACGCCGTCGCCGCCCTGGACCGGCCGGCGGTGCGAGCCGCCGGGCTGGCCGGCGCGGCCCTGTGCCTGTTGCCCCTGCTGCCGGCCGGTCTGACCCGGGTGGGCCCGATCGAGCCGGTGCCCTCCTTCTTCACCAGCTCCCAGGTCGACGTCCTCCCCCAGGGGACGAACGCCCTCGTCGTCCCGATGCCGCTCAACGAGTACGACGCCGGTTTCATATGGCAGGCCGCCGCCGACATGCGCTTCGCCCAGCCCGCGTCCATCGCCCTGCGTCCGTTCGGCCCCCACCGCCGGGCGACCTTCTTCCCCCAAGCCGACGACCTGGTGCACTGGTTCGCCGTCGACGGGCCGACCGCCTACTTCGCCGGGCCGGCGACGCCGGCCGACACCCTGGCCATCCGGCGCGACCTGACCCGGGCCGGGGTGTCCGTGGTGCTCCTGGTGCCCAGCTCCGCCCGGCCAGGGCAGTACGACGTGGTACGGGCCGTCTTCGATCGGGGTCCCGATCTGTCCGAGGGCGGGGTCGACCTGTGGTGGGTGACGCCCCCGGCGGGCCATTCCCTACGATGACCCGGTCATGCGCATCGCGACCTGGAACGTCAACTCGCTGAAGGTCCGCATGCCCCGGGTCGAGGAGTGGATCGGCTACGCGGCGCCGGACGTGCTGTGCCTGCAGGAGACCAAGTTGAGCGACGCCGCCTTCCCGCACATGGCGTTCGCCGCCCTGGGATACGAGACGGTGCACCATGGCGACGGCCAGTGGAACGGGGTGGCCATCCTTTCGAAGGTCGGCATCGAGGACGCCGTCGCCGGCTTCGCCTCCCACCTCGAACCGGACAGCGACACCCGCGTGATCAGCGCCCGGTGCGGCGGGGTGCACGTCACCAGCGTCTACGTGCCCAACGGCCGCAGCCTCGACTCCGACCACTACACGTACAAGCTGGCCTGGCTGGAGAAGATCCGGGACCACGTGGACGTGCTGGGCCGGCCGGAGGAGCCGCTCGTGGTGTGCGGCGACTTCAACATCGCCCCCACCGACGACGACGTCTGGGACCCCGCCGCCTTCATCGGGTCCACCCACGTCAGCGAGCCGGAGAGGCGGGCCTTGGCCCGCCTCGAGGACTGGGGGCTGGTCGACGCCTTCCGGCACCGGTGGCCACAGGACCGGCTGTACACGTACTGGGACTACCGGGCCGGGGACTTCCACGAGCACCGCGGCATGCGCATCGACCTCATGCTGATGACGGCGCCCCTCATCGAGCGGATGCGGTGGGCGCTGGTGGACCGCAACGCCCGCAAGGGCAAGCAGCCCTCCGACCACGCCCCGCTGTTCGTCGACGTGGTGGACGGGTGACCGGGCCGCCCGACGAGCCGGCTGTCGACCGGCTCATGGCGGCCCGGATGCGGGAAGGGCTGCCGGCCCTGTACGGACCGGACGTCGACGACGACGTGGCCGCCGCCCGGGAGGTGGGGGAGGCGCTGCGGCGCGTCATCGACCGCCTGACCGGCACCTCGGCGCCGCCGGAGGTCCTGCGCGAGGCGGTGGAGAGGCTGGCGCCGGTGGAGGATCTGCTCCGGCCCTACCACGCCGTGCGCAGCTACCGGGGCAGCTCCGAGGCGTCGGGCCTCGGCCACGACCGGGCCTTCTTCGACTGGTCCCCCCTGCTCGGGATGGCCAACCCCCTGGCCCCGCCCGTCCGGGTGGCTCTCGAAGGTCACACCGTCGTGGGCACGGTCCGCTTCGGGATCGCCTACGAGGGGCCGCCCGGCTGCGTGCACGGCGGGTACATCGCGGCCGCCTTCGACGAGCTGCTCGGGCTCACCCAGTCACTGTCGGGCAAGGTCGGCATGACCGGCACCCTGACGGTC
>DATGAX010000012.1:0-7111 GCA_035312965.1 Acidimicrobiales bacterium | reverse complement strand
CAGCTGGCGCATCTGGCTGGGGATGGAGAGGGGCCAGCTGCCGGGCGGGACGACGACCGACAGGCCGAGGAGGCGGCCGTCACCGGGCCGGCGGGCGGCGGTCATGATGGCGTTGGGTGCCGCGGCGGCGATCGTGGAGCGCCAGAAGATGGCCAGGCCGCGGGCCCGGGTCACGGCGTGCGGGTCGAGGAACTCGAAGAAGGGGTCGTCGTGGAACGCCCGGGCCGCGACGAGGGCGGCGTCCTGCAGGTCGTGACCCTTGGCCGAGAGGGGTCCGAGCTCGACCGGTACGGTCATGGCGTCATCCTGGGTCCCGTAGCCCTGCCGCTCATGCGGTCCGAGCGTAGCCAGATGGCGGGGTCCGGGACGATTGTGTGCAAAAGTCGACAACAGTTGTCGAAATTTGCACACAATCGGTGAGGGTCACGTCTGGCGGGGGAGGGCGGCCGGCAACACCACCACCATGCGTGTGCCCCCTGCCTCGGAGAGCGGCGACTCGGCCCGCACCGATCCGCCCATGGCGCCCACCAGCTCGGACACAATGGTCAGGCCCAACCCGGACCCGATGGGCCGCCCGGGCCGGGCCCCGTCGGGCTGGCGCCGCGCCCCGTACAGGCGGTCGAACACCTTGGGCAGGTCGGCGGCCGAGATGCCCGGCCCGTCGTCGCTGACCCACAGACTGACCCCGCCCGGGCCGGCCGCCGCCCCGACATGCACACCGGAGCCGGCGTAGCGCAGGGCGTTCTCGATCAGGTTGGCCACGACCTGGGCCAGGCGGTCCGGGTCGGCCAGGGCGAAGGCGGGCGGTCCGGGCTCGGCTACGAGCGTCAGCCCCAGCTCGGTGGCGGCGGGCTCGAAGCCGGCCGCGCCGCGGGCCACCGCCGCCACCAGGTCGACCGGCTCGGGCTGAAGGGTGAAGCGGCGGGCCTCCAGCGTGGCCAGCGCCAACAGGTCGCCGACCAGCCGCTCGAGGCGGCGGGCTTCCGAGGCGATGACGCCGGCCGCCGCGACCACGTCGCCGGTGGCGCCGTCCTCGATGGCCTCGGCGAAGCCGCGGATGGACGTCAAGGGGGTGCGCAGGTCGTGCGAGACCGACTGCAGGAAGTGGCGCTCGGCCGCCTTGGCGCGGGCCAGGCCTTCGGCCATGGAGTTGACCGAGGAGCCCAGGGCGGCCAGTTCCGGGTCCGTCCCGGCCGTGTCCGGGACCCGGGCGTCCAGGTCCCCCGCCGCGATCCGACCGGCCACCTCCTGGGCGGCGAGGACCGGGGCGGTGAACTGCTGGCCCAATCGCCGCGCCACGACCCCGGACGCGGCCAGGATGACCAGGGCGGACAGGGCGAACCACGGCCCCGCCGTCGCCAGGGCCGAGGGCGGCTTGCGGGTGAGGACCACCGCCTGGACCTCTTGGCGGGACTCCCCCAGCACCTGGATGTCGGCTCGGTACGGCACGGCGGCGTAGACCACGGCGGCGGCGAAGCCCCCGCTCCGGCCCGACACCGGGTGCATCCCGTACAACTCGAGGGGCCGCAGGTCGCGGGTGGTCAGCCCGCTCGGCAGTACTGGATCGGGGGCCACCGGGGCCACGCCGTACAGGCGGCCGGCCGCCCCCACCACGACCACGACCGCGCCGTCCAGGCGCATCGCCGGCTTGAGGGCGGCGAGCAGCCGGCGCAGGGCAAGTGCCGGGTTCCTCTGGGTGCTGCTCTCCTGCTGGACCTCGGCGGCCAGCGCCGTCGCCTCCTGGACGAGCTCCCGGCGGGTCTGGTTGAGCGCGGTGCGCTGGGCCAGGAACAGGCTGACCACCCCGGACAACACGAGCGTGACGAGGACCATCACGACCATGGCGACCGTCAGCCGGCGGCGCATCGGATGACGGGGTCGGCCGGCCCTAATCGAGCCGGTACCCGACCCCCCAGACGGTCCGCAGATCGAGGGCGCCCCCGAACTTCTTGCGCAGCTGGCCCACGTGCACGTCGACGGTGCGCTCGTCGCCGTACCAGCCCGGCCCCCACACCCCGTCCAGCAGCTGCCGGCGGGTCAGGGCCAGCCCCCGGTTACGGGCCAGGTAGGCCAGGAGGTCGAACTCCCGGGTGGCCAGGGGAACGACCGTCGGAGGGTCGCCGGCGATGCGGGCCTCCCGGCGGCCCGTGTCGACCTGCACCGGGCCCAGGTCGACGACCGCGGCCGCGCCCACACCGCCGCCGGCCGCTCCGGTCGGCGGTCCGTCGGCACGGCGGATGATGGCCCTGACCCGGGCCGACAGCTCCCGGGGCGAGAACGGCTTGGTCACGTAGTCGTCGGCGCCCAGCTCGAAGCCCAGTACCCGGTCGATCTCCTCCATCCGGGCGGTGAGCATCAGGACCGGCACCGCGCTCCTGGCCCGGATGCGACGGCAGACCTCGAAGCCGTCCATGCTCCCGGGCAGGCCCACGTCGAGGATCACCAGCCTGGGTTTCTCCCGCTCCACCGCCTCCAGGCCGGTCTCGCCCCGGTCCACGGATACGACCCGGTGCCCGTCGCGGCGCAGGTACATGTCGATCAGGTCGGCGATGTTGGGATCGTCCTCGACCACGACGATGGTGCCTGGGTCGGGGGCCATGCCGACATTCAGTCTGACACCGGTGATGGAAGTGTGAGGGTTCCACCACCCTCCCGCCAAGGGTCCGGGGGCGTGCGGTCGAGTGCCGCGGCCCAACTACAGTCGTCGAAGTCCCAACCGGCCGCCCAAACTTCGCATATCCCTTGAATGGGATAAATCGCTCTGTTCGCCTTCAAACGGAAGGATCGCCCGGGTGCCCCGCTCCCTAACGACCCTGTTCGCCCTTGCCGCCGCGCCTTTCGCCGTCCTGGCCGGAGCTGCGGCCGTCAGCCCGCCGCCCGCCGCGGCGGCTGTGCTGCCCCCGGCCAACCCGGGGGACTCGCAGCCCAGCCCGGCCATGGTCCGGGCCTGCCAGCCTCCCACGACCGCCTCGGCGTGCGACTCGGCCACCCTCGCCGCCGTCAACCAGGCCCGCGCCGCCGAGGGGATCGGCCCGATGGCCCTGCCCTCGAACTACCGGTCCCTCAGCGCGCCCGAGCAGCTGCTCGTCGTGCTCGATCTGGAACGGGTCGACCGGGGGCTGGCCCCCATAGCCGGCCTCACCCCGGCCCTCGACCAGGACGCGCTGTACGGGGCCCGCAACGAGACGGACCCGCCCCTACCGGCGGGCGCTTCTTCGGCGGCCAGCATCTGGCTCGGCGGGTACGCCACGCCCCTGTTCGACGACTTCTTCTGGATGTACGACGACGGCCCGGGCGGCGTGTCCGACCAGTGCTGCTGGGCCCACCGCGACGCCGTTCTGCAGCTGTGGCCCGGCTCGGCCGGCAACGTGCTGATGGGCGCGGCGGTGACCAGCACGTCCCAGTACCCCGCTTCGGCCGGCGTCGTCGTGGCGTCGGGGATGCAGCAGTCGACGGAGTTCACCTGGGCATCGGAGACGGGCTACCTCGGCTTCTCGCCGTCCCCCGGCACCGTCGACCTGGGTGCCTCGCCGGGCCAGACGGTGTCGGGTGCGGTCAGCCTGTACCCGTCGGGACAGTCGGCCGTGTTCAGCGCCTCGTTGTCGCCGCTGTCGGGTGACACCGGGCAGTGGAGCCTCCTCACCAGCTCCTGCTCGGCCGGCGCCGGCCGGGGGTGCCGGCTGGCGGTGAGCTTCCGCGCCCGCTCCACTGCGACCGTGTACGCGGCATTGAACGTGAGAGGCCCGCATTCGTCCCAGACGGTCCTCCTGCACGGCGGGCCCTTCGACGGGTACTGGCTGGGCGGCGCGGACGGAGGCATTTTTTCCTATGGAACGGCCCAGTTCGCCGGATCGACCGGCGGCATCCGCATGGTCCGGCCCGTGGTCGGGATGGCCGGCTCCCCGGACCATCAGGGTTATTGGACCGTCGCCTCGGACGGGGGTGTCTTCAGCTTCGGCGACGCCCGATTCCACGGCTCGACCGGCGGCGTGGCGCTCACCCGCCCGGTGGTGGGCATGGCCGCCGACCCCTCGGGCCCGGGTTACTGGCTGACCGCCTCCGACGGCGGTGTGTTCAGCTTCGGCGCGGCCCGCTTCCAGGGGTCGACCGGCGGGGTCCGGCTGGTGCGGCCGGTCGTCGCCATCGCCGCCGACCCCACCGGGCCCGGATACTGGCTGGTCGCCTCGGACGGTGGCGTCTTCTCCTTCGGCGCGGCCCGCTTCTACGGCTCGACCGGCGGCATCCCCTTGCGGTCGCCCGTCGTCGGCATCGCCCCAACCGCCGACGGCCGGGGGTACTGGCTGGTGGCCAAGGACGGCGGCGTCTTCGCCTTCGGCGACGCCCGGTTCCTCGGGTCGGCCGCCGGGCTGCCCATCTCCGCCCCGGTCATCGGCCTGGTCCGGTCGCAGACCGGCACCGGTTACTGGATGGCGGGGGCGGACGGGTCGGTGTTCAGCTACGGCCGGGCCCCGTTCCACGGATCGGCGGCCGGGGCCCCGCTCAGCGCGCCGGTCGTCGCCATCGGCGGATGACCCGGATCGCCTTCGTCTGCCTCGGCAACATCTGCCGGTCCCCCATGGCGGAGGCCGTGGCTCGGGCGCTGATCGATCAGGCCGGATTGGCGGCGGAGGTCTCGGTCGAGTCGTTCGGAACGGCCGGGTACCACGTCGGCGAGGGGGCTGACCCCTCAACCGACGCCGCGTTGGCCCGGGCGGGCTGGCCGGACGGAGGCCACCGGGCCCGCCGCCTGACCGCCGCCGACCTGCCCGGCCTGGACCTGGTGCTGTGCGCCGACCGGGCCAATCTGGCCGACGTGCTGGCCCTGGCCGGCCCCGGCGCCGACGTGGCTGGCATCCGCCTGCTGCGCTCCTTCGATCCCGACGCCGGGCCCGATGCTGCCGTCCCCGATCCGTGGGGCATGGACGCGGCCGGGTTCGACCGGGCCCTGGAGATGATCGAACGGGCCTGCCGTGGACTGGTCGAAGAGCTGGCCGCCAGGGTTGATTGAGCGGCTCGGGCCGCTGACCGCCGTCTCATCGCTCGGCGGCCGGGCGGTGCGGGCGGTGGCGACTGCATCGGGTGTGGAGGTGGTGGTCAAAAGGGGCCCCGGCGTGGCCGACGAAGTGGCGGGCCTGGACCGCCTGGCCGCCGTCCCGGGCGGGCCCCGGGTGCCTTCCGTCCTGTACCACGAGGACACCCTCGTGGCGCTGGAGTGGATCGAGTCCGGGCCGCGCCGCCCGGCCGGCGAGGCGGCCCTGGGCCGGGGGTTGGCCGCCCTGCACGCCGTCCCGGCGGGGGACTGGGGGGGCGGCTCGTCGTGGATAGGTGAGTGCCGCGTCGACCCGGCTCCCGGCCCGTCGGGGGCGCAGTTCTACGGCGGCCGCCTCTCGGATCTGGCCGCCCGCTGCGGGCTGGAGGAACCGGTGGGGGCGGTGGTGGAGCGGCTGCCCGATCTGCTGCCGCCCGGCCCCCCGGCCCTGCTCCACGGCGACCTCTGGTGGGGGAACGTGCTCTGGGGCTCCGGTGGCGAGCCGGCCCTCATCGACCCGTCGGTGCACGGCGGGCACCCCGAAGAGGATCTGGCCATGCTCGCACTGTTCGGGCCGGTTCCGGGGCCTGTGATGGCGGGCTACCTCGAGCGCGGGCCGCTGGAATCCGGCTGGCCCGACCGAGTGCAGCTCTGGCAGCTGTATCCGCTACTGGTGCACAGCGTCCTGTTCGGCGGTTCCTACCGGGCCGAGGCGGAGCGGGTGGCCCGCCGCTACCGCGGCTGAGGGCCGGCGGGCTTCAGAACAGGCCGAAGCGCACCACAGACGCCACTCCGAACAGCACCGAGTACACCGCGAACGGGACCAGGCTGCGGGTCCGGAAGTAGCGGGCCGCCAGGGCGATGGCGACCAGGGAGGTGGCGACGGTGACGATGCTGCCCACGACGACCTCGCCCCGGATGCCGTTGCCCAGCGTCCCGAGCAGGTCGGGCACCTTGAGGGCGCCGGCGGCGAAGATGACCGGGGCCGACAGCAGGAAGGCGAAGCGCAGGGCGTTCTCCCTCGACAGGCCCCGGGTCAGGCCGCCGACCATGGCGACCCCCTCCCGACTGATGCCGGCGAAGAGGGCCAGCGACTGCGACGCCCCGATCGCGAAGGCGCTGCGTGCACCGATCGACGCCAGCTGGGCCTGGGCCGCGTCATCGATCGTGACCAGCTGCCGGTCGGCCTCCTCCTTCTCCTCTTGTGCGGCCTGCTCCGGGTGGGCCCGCCGCCGCTGGCGGACGAAGTGCTCGCCGAGCATGAGGATCCCTCCGTTGACGGCGAGGAAGGCGCCGGCCGCCAGCGGCTTGGCGAACAGCGTGCGGAAGGTGTGCTCCAAGAGCAGACCCAGGAGGCCGACCGGGATGGTGGCGATCACGATCAGCCAGGCCAGACGCTCGCTGTCGGTCGTGATCCGGCGCCGGGCGATGCTGGTGAAGAAGCCGCCCACCAGTCGCCCCCACTCCCGCAGGTAGAACAGGATCAGAGCGGCGGCGTTGGCCAGGTGCAGGCCGACCACGAAGGCCAGGTACGGGCTGTCGGTCTGAGATTCCTGGCGGACGAGCAGGGCCCAGTTGCCCCCGATCCACGACGGGATGAGCACGGTGTGCCCCAGGCTGGACAACGGGAACAGCTCGAACACGCCCTGGATGACGCCGATCACCACCGCCTGCCAGTAGTTCATGTGGTAGACGCCATGGTGGGCGGCGGCGAGCATTCGGTGACATTAGACGCCGGGACCGGGAGTTCCCGGCAGCCCGGCCGATTGCCTACGCTTGCCCGAATGCCCCGCGGCGGAACGCTCGACGTACTGCTCGTCGCCACCCGCCGGTTCGAGTTCCACGCCTTCCTTGCCCGGTCGCTCGCCGCGGTCGGTGCTTCGGTGGGGGCGGTGGCGCCTCCGGGCAGCCCTCTGTTCCGTACCGGTGCCGTGACCACCCGCTTCGCGGTGCGCGGCGGCCGGCGGGTGGGCGGCATGGAACGGGCCCTGGCCGATACCCACCCGACCGTCGTGGTGCCCTGCGACGACGGGGCCACCGCCGCCCTGCACGCCCTCGATGAGCGTTCGGACGACTGGCGGG
>DATGAX010000011.1:0-10309 GCA_035312965.1 Acidimicrobiales bacterium | reverse complement strand
CGGCGGCTCCGAAGTTCAGGTTGTAGACCTGCGAGGTGGTGACCGTCCCCTGATACTGAGCAGAACCGGCACTGACCGAGTTGAAGGTGAGCACGGCGGCTACCACCGCGAGGACGGCGAGTACCACAGCGAAGGCGATCTGGCGTCGCGTGACGTGCAACCGACCAGGCTCTCGCTCGCGCAGACCGCCGACTGTACCGGAAGCGGTTGTGAGCGAGGCATTCATGCCTCGGACCTTCTCGGCGCCCGCTGTGCGTTCCGAGCGAGCTCGACTCGCCGGCGCAGCGTTGGCTTGCACTGGATCCACTGTCATCCCGTCTACCGGTCCGGCGCCGCCTGACGGGTGATCCCTCGCGACCTTATCGCCGGCCGCAACTTCGGTGACGCTGACGGCGGTGACCAGATCCAAGGAGTCGGTCTGGGCCGCTGCCTCCCCGTTCACTTCAAGCAGATCGGCGTTCGCCGGATGAGGGTTCGTCGACCCCATGTCGGTCAGCATTTTCCCTGTCTCACTCCGTTTACGAGGATGGCTAAGTCGTCTTTCGTCATGAACGGCTCCTGTGAATACGACGCTGGTCTTGGAACCAAGTGCCGGCCATGTACGAGGCGCAGCAGAATCCCAGGGCGAAGGCGATGAGAACAATCCAGTTCCCGAGTGGGACTTGGCTCAAGGGTCGGGACAAGGCGCTCGGAATGAGCCCGAAGCCGTTCTCCAGCGAAGGACCCGAGGAGCCGGACGTCTGCGCCTGGCTTCCGTTGCCAAGAACTGAATACTGGCGCGTACCGGCTGGCGTGGTGATGGGCATGACCATCGCGATGGTCGGAATCCCCGCGAACCCGTCATACGAAGCGGGTCGGACGCCTCGCACTGGGTCCGGAGCGGAGGGCCCGAACGGTCCGAAGTCGACGGTCCCTTCAGCAATCGTGGTCGTGGTTACCCGGGTGGACGGAACGGGGGTCGGGTAGTTCACCGCCGAAGCCACGACTGCCGGCGAGGTGGCGGGGGCGTAGGCGGTGTCACCCCCGTAGGAAGCGGTGTACACGTGTTGACCGACGGGAGTGTTGGTGGCGGAACAAGTGAGGGACGTCGCCGTCAACCCGGCACAGCCCTTGATGGGGGTCCCATCGACGGCGAAAGTGAGGCCGCCGCCCCCGTCGGTCGGTTCTCCCCCGGAAGAGACGGTGGCTGACAAGTGGACCGTCTTGCCCTTGTGCACGGCCGAGTCCGATGAACTCAGCGCAACCGACGTCGTCGACCGTGGTGTATCGAACAGCGGTCCCGAAGCGAGGGACTGCAAGGCGCTCAGGCCGGCCGAATCCAAGCTGAAGTCCGAACTCGGGGATGTCGAGGATGGGGTGACCGAGGATGTCGACGTGCTGCGACGGTCGGGTCCATCCATGTACACGATCGCCTTCAGACTCGGAAATTGGCCTCCGTCCATGTCGGCGGCGAGCTGCTGGAGGTATAGCGCCTGTTCGCCGCGTGGTACCCCCGTCTCGGTGATCATCAAGGGCTTTGCTGACCACCCGCCCGATGTGAGATCGGAGTAGACGGGGCCGAACACGGTCTTGGTGACCGCGGCGGGGGCCACCCCGCCGCCAAGGGTGGCGGGGGCCACCCCGCCGCCAGGGGTGGATGCCTGCGGGTAGCCGTTGATGCCAACCCAATCGATGTAGTCAAAGCCTGGGAAGTAGCTCTGCAGGGCGTCAAGCCTTCCTGTCGCGGGGACCGACCAGACGAAAGCTACGTTTGTGGCTCCGGCGGCCCGGATGACATCGTGAATGTGCTGATAGGCGAGCTGGAACTCAGGAGTGCCAGCACTCCCAAGACAGCCATTTGCACTGCCCCCATTGTTGGTCGGTTGGAGGCTGGGTCGGAGGAACATCGGTGTACCCAGCGCGGCCAGGTCATGGGCGAAATCGGTGATCAGCTGGTCGTCCGCGCCGCTGGTGATGACGTTGACGTCGTGAGCCGGATCGCATGTCCATGTGATGAGTGGTATTGCGCCGGTAGCACTCACCGATGAAAGCTCATCCTGCAAGGCCTTGGTCCCAAGCGTCGCGGGAGCCTCCCACGGGAGGTAAAGGCTGACGATCGACAGGGGCCGGCCACCGGTCTCGGCCACGCCAGCCCGGGGATCCGTGATCGAGTTGATCTCGTCGGCAACGGTCGAGCCGGAGGGCTGGACCCACGCACCCAGGTAGGCGTGACCATTACTCGGTATCCGTGGAAGATTGGGCCGGGTCGGCGAGGGCCCGGGTAGCACGGTCACCTGCAGGACATCTGAACTGGCTGGAGCGCCTTCGGCGTCACCGCTGTAGGCGACCGTGACAGTGTCCACCCCGAGAGGAAGGGCGTTCGTCCCGCAACTTGCCACCGCACTGATGGCGACCTGTTCGCACCCTGGAAGTGGCTTGGTAGCGCCGCCGGCATAGAAGGCAAGTGAGCCTTCCCCGTCGCTGGAACCCAGGCTGGCCTGGATCGTGACCCACTCATCTTCGTGAGCTCCACCGGAGGGCGAGACCGTCACCTGGTCGAAGGCGCTGGGCTGTCGAGGGGGAAGGAACATGCCCGAGCGGGACATGGCTTGAAATGCCGGAAGCCCATCGTCGGGCGACAGCGTGTAGTCGAACTGGCTGGTTTGTGAATCGAAATAGGCTACGGCCCGGATGCGCGGGCTTTGGGCGAGAAATGTTTGGAGCTGCTGGAAGTAGGCCGCCTGGTTGCCGGGGCTGCCCGAGACAACGCCGGTTTCGCTGATCATCATCGGTAGACCGAAGGAGGCGAACTGGCTGTACCAGCTGCCGAAGATTGCGGCGGGGCCGGTCGTCGCTGGCGACTGCCGGATATAGCCGTCCTCGGCCACCCAGTCCACAAAGGCCGATCCGGGGAAGTAACGCTCGAGGTCCTGATAGGCGGCGACGCTCGACATCGACCAGACGAAGGCGACATTCGTTGCCCCGGCCGCGGCGAAGACGTCGTGTATGTGCCGCCAGGCGGCCACATAGCCGTCGGGGCCGGTCAGCCCTCCGGGGTTTGCGGCGGACTGGCAACTGGCCGCGCCCCCATTGTTTGCACCCCCGAGATTCGGCTCCCAATACCAACGGAGGAAGACAGGCGAGCCGAGGGCGGCCAACTGGCGGGCGTAGGTCTGGATTAGCTGATCGTCTGTTCCGTTGGCGACCGAGTCGTCCTGGTCGCCGCATCTCCAGTCGATCATCGGGATCGCGCCTTCGGCCATGACCTGACGGAGCTGGTAGTCCGGCACGGGATGCTGCCACTGCTGGAAAACGTGAACGATTGACAGGCCCCGTCCGAGCCCGGGGTTCAAGGCGTGAACATTCTCCAGTTCGTTAGCCAGGGCCGAAGAGCCGGGTTGAAGCTGGCTGCGGTCCGCCGCCCACGCTCCCAGGTACGCCTGGCCGGCCGGGGGGATGCTGGGTGGTCCTGGCGAACCGAGGGCTTTCGACACCCACAGGTCATAAGAAGCTGATGTGTTGGGTGAGTGCGACACATCACCGCTGTATGTGGCGGTGATCTGATGATCTCCGGGGCCCAGGGAGGACGTCGTGCAGTCACCGGCCCCCAGGACGGGCACCGACGAGCAGCCCTCCATCGGCGAGTTGTTGTCGTAGAAGGTCATTGTGCCGCCCAGGGCGTCGGTGCCAGCGGAGGCCCACAATTTCACAACGCGCCCGACTGGCACGGGATTGTCGCTAGCTGCGACTGTCGTCGTGGTCGTCTGGCGGCTAACCCGAAAGCGCCGGTCGCCGGAGAACGCGCCTAGGACAGAATCATCGGTGATGGTCGGATTGTGCGCCGGGTATGTCTGGTTGGCGGCGTCGAAGAGGACGAGGGCCCTGATCCTCGGATACATCGGAAGCGCGGTCTGGGTGGACTGGATGAACGCGTCCTGGGACCTCCCGCCCGACACAGGGAGGGATGAGATCATCAGCGGCGGTCCCTTGGTGGAGAATTGCGCGTACCAGGCACCGAACTCGTTTTGGAACATCGTGTCCGGCGCGGCGGCAGGAACGATCGGGGCTACCGGTTGCGCGGCGATCCAGTCAATGGAACCGCGAGGCATGTAGCTGGAGGCAGTGGCCGCGTCTGCTGGATCGCTGGACCAGACGAAGGAGACGTTGGTGGCTCCGTCGCGCTGGAAGAGGGTCCGGATGTGCCTGAACGCATTCGTGTAGCCGGTCGCTCCGGTCGTACCTACGCACGCCGGATTCGCCGCGGGCGACTCGGCATCTGGAAACCAGTCGAGAAGCACCGGTCCCGCCGCCTTGGCCAATTGAGAGGCGAAGGCGTTGACGATGGCGTCGCTGGCCCTGCTTCCCCGGCTCACGTTGCCATCGGTGTCCCCGCATGCCCACTCGATGAGAGGCACCCGCCCAGCCGCCCACAACTGCTCGAGCTGGCTTGAATACACCCCGGTCTGATCCAGGGGACTGGTCCATGACTCGTGAACGACGACAATCGACAGGGGTTGACCTGTCGGCCCGAAGGGGCTAGAGGGACCCCCGAGTGCGGACATCTCGCCCTGCAGATCCAGCCGTCCCTGTTTCGGCGTGGCATTCGGGTTGTAGTAGGTCCCGAGGTAGGCGGTTCCGTCGGCGGGGACTGGAAGGGGGGCGGACGGGGCAGCCGGAGCGGCGCCCACAACCGAGGTCGCAGCAGCTCCAGCGACCGCCGGCCAGGCGAATGGCACCAAGCACAAAGCGACTGCCAGAGCCACGAGAGCAGCGAGTCGCCGCCGACCGAAGCCCCTCGGTTGTGTCCGCTTTCCCATCACCATTTCGGCCGAAGCCTCTCTATCGCCTTGCCGCGAAGCCCCAGGCTCGCGCCTGGGGATCACCGCTATCCCTCCATTCGGACAACTCCGCCTCAAAGCGGCGGAATCCGGTGGTCAGTCCTGCACGAGGGCGGCGCCCACCCGGGGCCCGCCGATCTCACGTAGATCGATGATGTCCCCGAGCTCCTCGGCCTCCATGTCCTCCTTGATGACGCTCTCCAGCCGGGCCACGGCCGGAAGACCGAACTCGACGACTTCCTCCATCGGGTCCGGGGCCTCGCCCAGCTGGTCGCGCATCCAGACGCTCAGGCGGGCGTCGAGCTCGGCGGCCACATCGGGCCGGCTCGCGGCCAGGTTGGTCTGCTCCGTCGGGTCGGTGCGCAGGTCGTACAGCTCCGGCTCGCAACGGGGGTAGATCCCCGGATCCCAGCAGCTGATGTACTTCCAATCCGGGGTGCGGATGCCGCGCTTGGCCTGCCAGGTCGACTCGCTCAGGAAGACGGCGTCGCGGTGCTCCGTGGCCCGGCCCTGGATGAGGGGCACCAGGCTCCGACCGTCGAGGCGTTCGGTCCCTTCGGCGCCGGAGAACCCCTGCAGCTCGAGCACGGTGGGCATGACGTCAACCAGCTGGACCAGGGCGTCGTGCCGCCCCGGCTGCACCAGTCCGGGCGCCCGGATGAGGAGCGGTACGTGCACCACCGAGTCGTACAGCCCGGCGTGGTCGAACCATGCGTCGTGCTCTGTCATGACCTCGCCGTGATCGCCGAAGATCACGACCATGGTGTCGTCGAGGATCCCGGTGTCGGCCAAGTGGTTGAACAGGTTCCCGAGCTCGTGGTCCAGGTAGGCGACTTCGGCGTAGTGGAGCGCTTCGATGTATTCCAGGCTCGGGATCCGCTCCAGATGGTCGTAGAGGTTCCGCTTGAACAGCGGGTACGACGGACGGGACTGGATCTTCCAGTCGGCCATCGGGTCCACCTCGTCGACGAGATGGCCGGTGTACAGGGACTTGAAGGGCTCCGGTGGAACGTAGGGGATGTGGGCGTCCCAGTAGTGGAGGAAGAGGAAGAAGTCCTCGTCGGCGTGCTGCTCCACCCATGGGAAGCTGAGACCGTTGATCACCGAAGCGGGGGAGCGGGACCGGCCGGGCGGCACCATGTAGTCGTCGTAGCCCCGGATGAACCACTCCTTCATGGAGAACAGGTGGTCCACGGCGCCTGTGACATGGCCCTGCTGCTGGAAGATCGTCGGGAGCCACGCCGCGTCCTCGCCGAGCATGGCCGGAGGGTGGAAGTGCGACACGATCCCCGTGTTGATGCCGAACCGGCCCGTGAACAGGGAGGTGTGAGAGGGTTGGGTCGGGATGTCCGAGGCGTAGGTCTGCGTGAAGGTGGCCGACGACGACGCAAGTGCGTCCAGGTTGGGAGTCGCCACCTTGGTGCTCCCCATGCTCGACCACCGGTCCGCGCAAACGGTGTCCATGGAAATGAAGATCGTTCTCATCAGGTCTGCCTCCTCAGGTGCTGGGTCCGCCGACCGAGGAAATGGAATGCCGCCGAAGCCTCGTTCCCTCGCCCCTTCTACCGGCGGTGCCGTGGATCAATCATGCCCACAGGGGTGGTTCCCGGCAAGGCCCGGGCCAGGAATTTTGAAGGCGTTATCGGCCGTTAATCAGGATTTGATGGAGCGTTGACAATCCGGTGGGATTCGGTCGAATTTCGTCCGGTATCGACACGTCCGACGGGGCGCCGACGACCGGCGAGCCGCTTGGCCTGCTCCGCTCTTCCCGTGCCCACGAGCCGCTCCAGGTACTCCTCGATCGGGCCGCGCACGTAGAGCCCGCCCCCCTCGGCGACGACGGTCCAGAGCGGGTCCTCGCCCCGACCGGCCCTCGCCATGGCGGCAGCCCACCAACCGGCCAGGCGGGCGGCCGCTTCGCCAACGAGGTCTGGCCTGGATTCCGCCAAGTCGACCTGCTCGTGCGCGTCGGCCTCCACATCGAACAGCATCGTCTCCGGGAACCCGTGGTAGCCGTCGTGGTAGGTGCTGATACAGAGCCAACGGTCGAATCGGACGGCCCGCTGGACCGTCCATGCGCCGCAGGACAGCACGAGATCGGACCGGTGCCCGTCGGCGCGGGCATCCCACTCGTCCGGGATCGATGCGCCGGCCAATTCAGCCACCATGGCGGCCAAATCGAACTGGTACAAGAGACGCCTGTCCATCGACGGCTCGATGCCGGGCCAGCGCAGAATGGCGGGTACCCGGTGGGTCGACATGTCGGCCGTCTGGTGATCGCAGTAGATACCGAGCTCACCGAGGTTCTCGCCGTGGTCGCTCGAGATGAGGATGGCGGTGTCCTCCTCCACGCCGATCTGGCTCAAGAGGTCGACCAGCCGGCCGACATACCCGTCCACGTAGGCCAGGGCGGTGTCGTAGCCGTCGAACATGGCCCTCACGTCGGCCATGGAGCTCGCCTCGGCCGGCTGCCGGCCGCCCTCCGATGGGCGGGCCGTCCACCCGGTGATCTCCCGAGCGGAATGGGGACCGGTGAGGGTGCGGTGCTCCTCCAGTACTCCCTCGTCGAGCCACTGCGGTATCAGTTCGGAGCCGAAGGGATCACCGAACGACCGCGGCGTCCGATAGGGGGTATGGGTGTCCCAGAAGTGGACGTGCAGGAACCAGTCGTCCTCCCGGCCCCGCCTGGTCAGCCACCCCTCAGCCGCGGCGAAGACGGCATCGGCGGTCTCCTTGCCGTCGGTGCCCAGGTTGAAGACCTCGTTGAACCCGGCGTACCAGTGAAAGGCGGAGTGGCGCTCGGCAAAGGTCGAGACCGTGGCCGTCGTCATCCCCGCGTCGCGGAGCAATGCCGGCCAGGAGGTAAGGGCGAACCGGGAGCGGCGGCCCCGCTCCGGGCCGGACGGGAAGGGGTCGGCGCGCCGGCCGCCATGGTTGACCACGCCGGTCGTGAGACCGAAACGCCCGCTCCACAGAGCGGTCCGGGACGGCAGGCACGGCGAATCCGAGACGTACACCTGGTCGAAGCGGGTCCCGGACCGGGCTATCCAGTCGATGTTCGGGCTGGTCGCCCGGTGGTACCCGTAGCATCCGAGGTGGTCGGCTCGCAGCGTGTCTATGTCGATGTAGAGGAGACGCATCAGCCGATCGGTCCGGGGGGCACCGGCCCACCCTACTGGAGCACCGATGCCACCCTTTCGGCCATGGCGACCGCATCACCATCTTGCGGTCCGAGCACCAAGGCCGGTTCGACGGGCGGCTCGTAGGGGTCGTCCACTCCGGTGAAGCCGGCGATCCGGCCCGCCCGGGCGCGGGCGTACAGCCCCTTCGGGTCGCGCGCCTCGCAGATCTCCAGCGGGGTGTCCACGAAGATCTCGTGGAAGCCCAGGCCGACATCCTCATGGGTGGCTCGGACCCGCTGGCGGTCCTCGCGGTACGGGCTCACGAGCGAGACGATGGCCACCACGCCTGCTTCGGCGAGGATCTTGGCCACCTCGCCCACCCGCCGGACGTTCTCCGCCCGGTCGGCGGCGCTGAAGCCCAGATCGGCGGAGAGGCCGTGGCGCACGTTGTCCCCGTCGAGCATGTAGGCCGGGCGCCCGGCCTGCACCAGAAGGCGCTCCAGGGCAGCGGCGACCGTCGACTTCCCGGCCCCCGACAGGCCGGTCAGCCACACGGTGGCCCCTCGTGTCGGCCGATCCTCGGCCGCCACGTCGGAGGGGTGCCACACCACGTCGCCGGTCCCGGCCGACGCGGCGCCGATGATCATGCCGGCACCGACCGTGTTGTTGGTGGCCGGGTCGACCAGGATCAAGGCTCCGGTGGTCCGGTTCCGGCTGTAGGCGTCGAAGGCGAGCGGCTGCTGGGCGCGCAGCCTGACCCGGCCGATCTCGTTCAGGCCCAGCGCCGGCACGCCTTTTTCCCGATGCAGGGTGTTGACATCGAGGCGGTACTCGATCGACTCCACGCGGGCCACGACCGACCGGGTGGTGTGGCGGACCACGTAGCGGGCGCCGGCGGCGAGGGAGGACGCCTCGCCGAACCAGCACACCATGGCGTCGATGTCAGGAGCCACGACGGGCCGGTTGTTGGGCCGGCTTATCATGTCGCCGCGGCTGATGTCGATGTCGTCGGCCAGCCGCACGGTGACCGCCTGCGGAGAGAAGGCCTCGGCCAGCTCGGCCCCGCCCGGAGCCGTGATCTCCACGATGCGGCTCGAGATGCCCGAGGGCAGCACGACCACATCGTCACCGCGGCGCAGGATCCCGCCCGCCATGGTGCCGGCGTAGCCCCGGTAGTCGTGCAGGTCCTCGTTGGTTCCGGCCTGCGGGCGTACCACGTACTGGACCGGGAACCGGGCGTCGATCAGGTTCCGGTCGGAGGCGATGTGCACCTGCTCCATATGGTTGAGCAGCGGAGCGCCGTCCCACCAAGGCGAGTTGTCACCCTTCGAGACGATGTTGTCCCCGTCGAGGGCCGACATCGGAATGAACGTCACGTCGTGCACGTCCAACCGGGCCGCGAAGCCCCGGAACTGGTCCTTGATCTCCTCGAAGCGGCGCTGGTCCCAGTCGACCAGGTCCATCTTGTTGACGCACACCACCAGGTGCGGGATGCCGAGGAGGGAGGCGATGAAGGCGTGGCGCCGGGACTGCTCGAGGGCCCCGTTGCGGGCGTCGATGAGGATCAGGGCCATGTCGGCGGTGGACGCCCCGGTCACCATGTTGCGGGTGTACTGCACGTGGCCGGGGGTGTCGGCGATGATGAACTTCCGCTTCGGCGTGGCGAAGTAGCGGTAGGCGACATCGATGGTGATGCCCTGCTCCCGCTCGGCCCGCAGCCCGTCGGTCAGCAGCGCCAGGTTCGTGTACTCGTCGCCGCGGTCGCGGCTGGCCCGTTCGACTGATTCCAGCTGGTCGGCGAAGATCGCCTTCGTGTCGTAGAGGAGCCGGCCGATCAGGGTGGACTTCCCGTCGTCGACGCTCCCCGCGGTCGCAATCCTCAGTAGTTCAGACATCAGAAGTAACCCTCCCGCTTCCGATCCTCCATGCCGGCTTCCGAGATGCGGTCGTCGGCCCGGGTGGCGCCGCGCTCGGTCACCCGCGACGCCGCCACCTCCTCGACCACCTGCTCCGGAGTGGCGGCGGCTGACTCGACGCAACCAGTGCAGGTGGCGTCGCCGATCGTGCGGAACCGGACCGTCGCTTCGAAGACCTGCTCGCCGGGCAGCACCGTGACGAACGGCGACACCGCCAACAGCATGCCGTCCCGCTCGAAGACCTCCCGGCGGTGGGCGTAGTACAGGTGGGGGAGCTCGATGCCCTCGTCCCAGACGTACTGCCAGATGTCCAGCTCGGTCCAGTTGGACAGGGGGAAGACCCGGATGTGCTCGCCCTTGCGGTGGGCCCCGTTGTACAGGTTCCACAGCTCGGGCCGCTGGTTCTTCGGGTCCCACTGGCCGAACTCGTCACGGAAGCTGAGGACCCGCTCCT
>DATGAX010000010.1:0-2200 GCA_035312965.1 Acidimicrobiales bacterium | reverse complement strand
CGAATGTACGTATTCCCCTAATCAGCTATATTAGTTGCCGGAATAGCGATCGGCAAGCGCAGGGGAGACGCCATGGACGTGAGGGGTCGGTGCGTGGTGGTCACCGGTGGGGGTCACGGCATAGGCCGCGCCCTGGCCGAGTCTTTGGCGGTCCGCGGGGCGAAGGTGGTGGTGGCCGACGTGCACGCCGAACGGGCCGACCGGGTGGCGTCGCACCTGGGCGGCCGGGCCGCCCACTGTGACGTGGGAGACCCCTCAGCGGTGTCCGCACTGGTCTCCGAGGCCAACAGCTGGTTCGGGCCGATCGCCGTCTTCTGCTCGAACGCCGGCATCACCGACATCGGGCCCGACCTGGCCAGCACGCCCGAGCAGTTCCGAACGATCGTCGACGTCAACCTGCTCGCCCATGTGTGGGCGGCCCAGGCCGTCGTCCCCCAGATGTTGGACTCGGGAGGCGGTCACCTGGTCCAGACCATCTCCTCGGCGGCGCTGATCACCGGCCCGTCCGGCCCCGGGTACACGCTGACCAAGCACGGAGCTCTCGGCTTCGCCGAGTGGCTGCATCTCAATTACTCCCACCGTGGCATCGGGGTCACCTGCCTCTGCCCCAATGCGGTGAACACGGGGATGCTCGGGCGCGACGAGGACCGCGAGCCCCCCGGCGGGGCGCCGGTCGGCCTCCAGCAGGCGGGCGCCCTGGGCGAGGTCGTAGAGCCCGAGGAGTGCGCGGCGCAGACGCTGGCCGCCATGGACGAGGGGCGCTTCCTGGTGCTGCCCCACGCCCGGGTGGGCGACTCGTTCCGACGCAAGGCCCAGGACTACGACGCCTGGTTGGCCAAGACCGCCGAGAGGTTGCGGCGCATGCGGGGAGAGGCCTGACCGTGGGCACCCTGGAAGGCAGGGTCGCCCTGGTGACCGGCGCGGCCCGGGGGCAGGGCCGGGCGTTCGCCCGCCGGCTCGCCGCGGAGGGGGCGGATGTCGTCGCCTTCGACATCTGCGCCGAGCCGACCGACATCCCCTATCCGGCCGCATCCGAGGCGGATCTCGACGCCACCGTCCTCGAAGTCGAGGCGACCGGGCGAAGGGTGATCCGCCGCGTCGGCGATGTCAGGAGCCAGGCCGACCTGGACGGTGCCGTCGGGGTCGCCGTGTCGGCCTTCGGTCGCCTCGACATCGTCGTGGCTTCCGCCGGGATCTCGACCTGGGGCCGGCTCTGGGAGCTCTCGGACATGCAGTGGACCGAGATGCTCGACATCGACCTCGGCGGCGTCTGGCGGACCTTCAAGGCGGCCGTACCGGCGATGATCGAGCAGGGCGACGGCGGGTCCCTGATCGCCATCTCCTCGGTGGCCGGGCTCAAAGCGCTGCCCGGGCAGGCTCACTACGTGGCCGCTAAACACGGGCTGGTCGGGCTGGTCAAGGCCGCCGCGGTCGAACTCGGCCCACACGGGATCCGGGCCAACTCCATCCACCCGTGGGGCGTCGACACGGTGATGGCCGATTACTCGCACGTCGAGGAGACCGTGGCGGCCAACCCGCACTACGCGGCCAGCTTCGGCTCCGTGCTCCCCGAGCCCCGCTTGGCCACGCCGGATGACATCGCCGACGCCGTCATATACCTGGCCGGCGACGTCTCGCGCTGCGTGACCGGCGCCCAGCTGCGCGTCGACATGGGCGCCACCATCGTCTAGGCCGGCGGGCGGGACCCGCTCCAGAAGCGGCCCCATGTCTCGAAGGCGAACAAGGCGGCCATCGCCTCACGGACCGAGTATCGCCACCCGGTCCCCCGGCCACAACGGCGGCGTCCGAGTGCGGATTGTGACCCCCTCGGACAACATCTGTCCGGCCGGGCCGGCCCGGAGCAGCGATCGGCAAGTATGGCCCGATGGTCGCCATCCAGCTGACTCCGGCGGCGGGTCCGCTGAGCGGGCTCCCGGCTCTGGCCCGGAGGGTCGAGGACCTGGGCTACGACGCCCTGTGGCTGGGCGAGGTCAACGCGACAGACGTGGTGGTACCGGCGACCCTCGGAGTCTCCAGCACCCGGCGGCTGCAGGTGGGGGGGCTGCTCAACATCTACACCCGCTCGCCGACCAACGTCGCCTTGGCGGCGGCCGGGCTGGGCCACCTGGGCGGGGCGCGGGTCGCCGTCGTGCTGGGCGCCTCCTCTCCCGTGCTCGTCGACCGCTGGAACGGCATCCCT
>DATGAX010000009.1:0-3596 GCA_035312965.1 Acidimicrobiales bacterium | reverse complement strand
CCCACTTGGAGGCCGGCCGGGCCGGGGCGCGGTGCACCACCGTCACCGCCGTGACGTCCGGGTCGGCGACCAGGGCGTCGACGACCCGGCTGCCCACGGCGCCCAGACCTATGACGGTGACCCGCACCGGGTCCTCGGTCCGGCGTTCAGCCGAGCTCGTCGACGGGTAGCTCGCGCCACCCGCCTCGCTGGGGGGGGACTCCGCCGGTGCCCCGGAGGCGGACGATGCCGGCGATGATCACGGTCGTGCCCAGTGCGATGGCGGCACGCCTCAACGCCTTCATCGGACCGGCATCTTAGGGGTGGGCCGGGGGCGGTGGAGCCCGGGGCCCAACGGAGGGCGGTGGCCGACGGGAAGACGGCGGCCCCGGACGGCGACCCGGACCACCGCGCCGGCGCCCATCAGGGCGGCGGCGGCGAGCCCCACCGGCAGCTCGATCAGCGCGGCCGCCCCCAGTTGGACCGCGACCACCCCGGCTCGCACCGGGAGCTCGAGCCGGTCGAGGCGGCCGTGGAGGCGACGCAGGGCGGCCGGCGCCGACGATCCGGCCGTCAGGAACACGGTCGAGCCCCGAGCCAGGCCGAAGACCGCTCCGATCCCCACCGCCGTCACGGGGGAGCCGGAGAGCACCGCCAGCCCGACCACGAGGAGCACGCCGGCCGTCATCAGGTAGGTGGCGACGCCCAGGCCGATCTGCCACCCGAAGCCGGACGCGTACACCCACGGCCGGTAGCGGTCGAGCCACCGCGGGTCGACCTGGCGACGCACGAGCGGGAGCACCGGCCCGAACCAGCCGGCGTCGATCAGGGCTGCCGTCACCGCCATTGCGGCCGCCACCGTCTGGTGCGACCGGTCCCAGTGCCCCAGGGCGGCCGCCGGGCCGGCCGCCGCCGCGCCCAGGACGGCGCCGCCGGCCGTTGCGCCCAGCACGAACCAGGCGGCCGTGGCGGTGTAGCGGTGGCCCCGGGCCCGCTCGGCGAAAGGGGTGATCGACGACAGCATCGACAACCCGCACGGTGACCACGTGGAGCGGGCCGCGGCGGCCACCGCCACGGCCGCGCCGATCAGGAACACGACCATCTCTCTAACCCTCCGACCCGTACGACCGGGCGTCGCCGAACACGTACACCGTCCCCGACTCGCCCACCATCCAGTAGCCCTTGCCGGTCGGTGTGGCGGCCATGCCGGCCACCGGCCTCGGGAGTGTCTCGCCGCTCAGCGACCCGTGGAAGGGAGCGTCGCCGAAGGCGAAGATCCCGCCGTCCGCCGCCACCAGCCAGTAGCCCCGGCCGGTCGGCGTCGCCGCCATCCCCATGATGGGCTGGGCCAGGCGGACGTCTCCGAGCGATCCGTGGAACGTGGCGTCACCGAAGCAGAACACCCCGCCGTCGGACGCCACCAGCCAGTAGCCGCGGTTGGTCGGCGTCGGGGCCATGGCCACCACCGGCTGGGCCAGGCGGATCCCGCCGGTCGACCCGTAGAACGGCGCGTCGAAGTCGAACACGCCGCCGTCGGCCGCTACGAAGCGGTAGCCCCCCGTCTGATCGTCGGCGGCCATCCCGACGATGGGCTGGGCCAGCCTGATGGACCCGGTGGAGCCGTCGAAGCCGGCGTCGCCGAAGGTGAAGATCCCACCATCCGACCCGACCAGCCAATAACCCCTGCCCGAGCGGGTGGCGGCGACCCCGACGATGGGCCGGGCCAGCCGCACCCCGGACAAAGACCCATGGAACGGGGCGTCCCCGAACGCGTACACGCCGCCCTCGGAGTCGGCCAGCCAGTACCCGTTCCCCGTCGGCGTGGGCGCCAGGCCGACGATGCCGGTGCCGGTCGGGCCGTTCTGGCACGGGGCGAAGTGGTTGGCCGTCGTGTCGTCGGTCTGCGCCACCGTGGTGCACGTCGAGTCGAGCTGCCAAGGAGGAGTGCAGGACACGACCCGGCAGGCGATGCGCCCGCTGCAGGCGATCTCCTGGTGACACTGGCCGTAGCGGAACTCGGTGCAGCCGACGTGGCGGTTGGCGCAGCTGCCCAGGGCGCACTCGCACACCAGGCCGTCGCAGGAAGGGCAGAAGGGGCCGCCCCCGCAGCCGCATCCCTGGCACTCGCCGTGGCAGTCGATGTAGTAGCGGGCCCCGGCGCAGTACTGGGAACCGTCGGCCTTCCACCAGCCGCCGGCGAAGGTACCGGGCGGGCAGGCGTTGACGCCGTGGTTGATGGTGCAGCAGAACTGGGTGTAGCCGTCGCAGCACAAGGAGGAGCAGTCGCAGTTGGTGCCGGGCGCGCAGGCGCAGACGGCGGCGTAGGCCGTCCCGGGACGGAGGAGGAAATCGGCCGGGGCCACCGTGACCGCGGTGGCGCCGACGGTCATACGGGCGAGGAAGCCGCGCCTGGAGGTTCGGGCGAGGAGCAGTTGACCGAGGCCGGCGGCGACCGTCACCGGGCCACCCCAGCGAGGGGGTTGGTCCAGACGAGATAGGCCAGACCGGCGATGACGAGCGTGACCAGCGCCAGCGGCAGTCCATGCCAGGGGCTCCGGACAAAGAGGGGGCCGATACGGGAAGGACCGGCCACCGCCCAGGCCACCGCCGCGGCGACGGCCCCGGCGTCGAGAACGAGATGGAGGTAACCGGGCCGGGCATCGGGCCGGCCGAAGCAACCGCAGGAAGACAGCGGCCAGCCGCGGACGAGAGCGGTCGCGACGAAGGCGGTGAAGGCGGCGTAGGCGGCGGCGACGAGGGCGCCGGTCACCGGGCCGGGTCGGGCGATGGCGGCCACGCCGACGACGATCTCGGCGGCCGCCCCGGCCCGCACCAGCCGGCGGTGGCCGGGCAGGCCGGCGGCGAGCAGGGCACGTGCGGTGTCGTCGGGCCGGTGCAGCTTGGCCGCCCCGGCGGCGGCGAGCATGAACGAGGCGGCGAGGAACGGAGCGGCGACGGCGGGGGTCAAGCGGCCTGCTCCACCTGGAACGACGCGACGAGCTGGTTGGCCCGGTCGGCCAGCACCGTCCGCTGGGTCATCGAACCGATGACGCCATACAGGCAGAAAGCCCGGCCGTGGACCGTGAAGAACCGCTGCACCCCGGCCTGGCCGATGATGGTCCGCTGCAGCTGGCGGGCGCGGAACATGTCCGGCGTCAGGCCCGGCACGGCACCGAGGGCGCGGAACAGCGGCGACTGGGCCGCCGCCGGGCCGAACTCGAGAATGCCGACGAACACGTCGAGGGGCCCGAGGAGCTCGACCAGCCCGCCGCCGTAGTCGCCCCGGACCGTCGGCATCGGGACGGTGGCGGCGTGCACCACGGGGTAGGTGATCTCTCCCGGCGCGGGCGGCCGCCGGTAGATCGTGGCCTCCCAACCGGCCGGCGCGGCGATCGACAGGCCGGACGACGCGATCCTCCGGTCGGAGCTCAAAGAGGCGCACCGCCGTCGCCGATGGACGTCGGGTACAGCCGCCGGTCGCCGGGCTCGATACCGGCGGCGCGCAGCTCCCGGTCCGCCGCGTCGTCGCGTTCCTGGTCGGCGCGCGACCGCTCGTGCCAGCCCCGCGTGGCGCGGGTCGTGCCGTCGGCGACGGCCCCGGCGAGCAGTGCCTTGAC
>DATGAX010000008.1:0-2545 GCA_035312965.1 Acidimicrobiales bacterium | reverse complement strand
CGCGATGGCTCCGGGCGGCAGCGGCAACCCCTTTGTCACCCTCGACACCCATCAGCGTGAGGAGCTGGCCAGCTTGTACCGCCAGGGGTACCCCCGCGGCGACGAGTTCATGATCGGCCAGCCGATGGGTCAGACGTGGCTGTGGACCTCGATCGCAGAAATGCTGGAGGAGCAGGACCCTACGTACTTCCAGGACTTCTGGACCAAGCCGGGCTATGTCGGCCACGACCAGCCCGCTCTGGTCGACGACGACCTGCTCGACCAGACCCTCACGGTCCGTCGGGTCCTGACTGCCAAGGAGCTGCTGGAAGAACCCGAGTTCGCCGCCCCGGAGCACCAGGCCATGCGGACTCTCGTAGACGTAATGGCCAGCGCGGCCAACGCCTTCGACATCCCATTCGCGGTAGAGCTCGAAGGCCTCCAGCCCGGCGGCTACCGCCTTGGCGCCGGCCTGGAAGTGGTGTCAGGGGATGCCGCCGGGCGACACCTTTACTCCAACTTCGTGGTGGGCGACGTGTTCTACTGCGACGGACCGGGCCAGGCCAACCTGCTGCGCTTCACCGGCGTTCGGCCCGGTGACCGCATCCACATCGACAACCGCAAGTTCCTAGCCTTCTGCTACTTCGCTCGTCACCATCTCATGGACGACGAGCAGTTCGATTTCCTACGGGTGGACGGCAAGCCGATCTTCCAGCAGCACCCGGTCCCGGAGATGTCCCCTCTGATGGGCGTCTCCTACTCGGGGGACTTCAAGGGCAAGCTCATCTGGATCCACCACACCCACGACGCGTCACTGTGGCCGCCGCAGGGGGTGATCTATGAACGTGCCGTGCTGGCCGCTCAGGGTGTCGACGGGGCGGCTGAGCGATTCCGCCTGCGCTGGACCCAGAACGCCGAGCACGGCTCCCCCGAGCGGCTCTCGTCGGCGCCCAACCGGGCCAGCAACACCTGGCTGGTCGACACGCAGCCCATCGTCGAGCAGACCATCGCCGATCTCATCGACTGGGTCGAACGGGGCATCGAGCCCCAGGGCACCAGCTACGAGTACAAGGACGGGCGGGTCACGCTGCCGCCCACCGCGACCGACCGTGGCGGCATCCAGCCCGTGGTCTCCGTGGCAGCAAACGGACAGATCAATTGCGAGGTCGAACCGGGTGAAGCCGTGGCGTTGACCGTCCACGCCGAGGTTCCACCACGCGCCGGCACGATCGTGGACGTCGAATGGGACTTCGAGGGCTCCGGCACCTACGAGTTCCGCCACGAAGGCATAGATGGCACCGCCTCGGAGGTTCATCTCGACACGAGCCACATATTCCACCGGCCCGGCGAGTACTTCGTGACCGCCCGGGTGCATTCGCACCGCGACGGAGACGTCCACGCGGAGACCCGCCGTATTCCGAACCTGGCCCAGGCCAGGGTGATCGTCGGGGCCAGATCAGTCCAGGAGAATGGAGGCAAGCGATGACCGGACCGGTGGTCGACACGACCGGTGGCAAAGTGCAGGGCGTCACGTCCGGCGGCGTCCATGCCTTCAAGGGCATCCCGTACGGCGACCCCACCGGGGGCGCGAACCGCTTCAAGCCTCCTCGACCGGTGACGCCTTGGGCCGGAGTGCGCGACGCCAGCCAGTACGGCCCGACGGCCCCCCAGCGGGGTATGGCCGAGATGGGCGGGAGCACGCCGGCCGACCCGGAAGCGGCCGCCCGGATGGCCGAGTTCGCCGGGTTCCTCGGCGGCCTGGCCGGTGACGAGCCGTCTCAGAGCGAGGACTGCCTGGTACTCAATGTCTGGACTGCAGGCCTCGAGCGGGAGGTGACCAGGCCAGTGATGGTCTGGGTGCACGGCGGCGCCTTCACCAGCGGCTCGGGTTCTTGGCCTATGTACGACGGGGCACCGCTGGCCTCCCACGGCGATGCCGTCGTGGTGACCATCAATCACCGGCTCGGCATCCTCGGGTTTCTCCACCTCGAAGATGCAGCCGGAGAGCAGTACCGCGGTTCGGGTAACGCCGGGATGCTCGACATCGTCCAGGCGCTCGAATGGGTCAGGGACAACATCGGCAATTTCGGTGGCGACCCCTCCCGGGTGCTGGTCTTCGGCGGTTCCGGGGGCGCCTCGAAGACCGCCGCGCTGACCGGCTTCCCGTCGGCCAAAGGGCTCTTCCATCGCGGAGCCCTTTTGAGCGGCCCTTTCACCCGCGCCCGGACCCGGGAAGCGGCCGCGGCGATTACCGATCAGTTCCTGGAGCGTCTCGGTCTCACCGGCGCCGAGGTGGCCAAGCTGCACGAGATCCCGGTGGAGATCCTCATGGCCGAGGCGGAGCACCTGGCCATGCCGATCGACGCCGGCCTGGCGTCGGCGGCCAGCCCGGAGGCTTTCATGCCGCTCCAACCGGTCGTCGATGGGTCGACGATGACACACCACCCGCTCGACCCCGAGGCGTCGCCCCATGGTCGGGATGTGGCGTTCATGGTGGGCTCCACGAAGGACGACATGAAGATGATCATGCTCTCCATGCCTTGGTTCGGGAAGCTTGACGACGCCG
>DATGAX010000007.1:0-2296 GCA_035312965.1 Acidimicrobiales bacterium | reverse complement strand
GGGAGAGATATCGCGAGCCCCTTCGCACGTCGCTACGGCAGCTGTGGATGAACTACAACCGCGAGAAGACCCACTGGACCGAACGGGCACCCTGGGCGACACCGATGCGGGAGACGCCGCTGTTCGGAGAGGTAGTCGAGGTGACGCACGAACTGTCACTGAGCCTCCCGGCGGACATGGTCCTCGGCGTGGAGTGCACTCGGGCCACCTTCCTCAGCTATGAAGAGACCGACCAGGAAGGTTTTGTGGCTGACCTGAAGAAGCTCCTCGAGCCGAGCCCAGAGGTGGACCTGGTTCAGGAGACATTCCTAGCCATGGCGCCGGTGACGGCCTGACCCGAAGGCCGACGATGGCTCCAAGCCGGCGTTCAGGGCTAGTACTACTCGGGGGCCCCAACTCGGGACGTTGTGACAAGTTTCAAGCGGCCGTACCCAGACGCGCGTTCGTGACGTAGTCGGTGATGGCGCGGTCGATGGTGCTCAGGGCGCGACGGAGCTCGAGAGGTGCTGGCGGCTGGTCGGCGTCGAGCAATGGGGCGAGAAGTCGTCGGTGCAGCTTGGTGTAGAAGACGGCGACGCGCTGACCTTCGGGGGTGAGGGCGTAGGTGTTGGTATGGGGGATGCGGGTGATGAGGCCGTGGAGACGAAGACGTCGCAGGTCATAGCTCATCTGGTGGGTGCTGTAGTCGGTGCCGAGCAGTCCGGCCACGAGCCCGCGAAGGCTTTGGTTGGTGAAGCCGGTGACGGCGTGGACGACACAGCACAGGGCGCCGGCCAGGGCCATGGCGCGTGAATCTCCGAACCGGAGCGCTCCGGTTCGTTGGCCCTCCCGTACGTAGGGCTGGTGGATGCGCTCAAAGAGCGCAGAGCCGATGGCACAGCCCTGACCGGCACGCTCGATCATAAGCAGACGGTCGTTGACCTGGCGGGCCTTGGCCACCAGCTCGGGCAGGTGCTCGATCCGGGAGCGGATGGTCAGGTCCCACGGCTTGTTGATGACGGTTTCGATACGCAGCGCCCTCCCTTCCTTCAAGTACTGCTTGACCCTGGAGTGCTTGTAGGAGAAGTCCATCTTCACCTCGGTGCCGGGCGAGAAGATCCGGGCCCGGAAGGGTTCTTTGGTCGTCTTGCGCACCTGGCGGGCAAAGACCACGGCCACCTCGTGGGGGCGGCCGATGCCCACGTTGTCGGCCACCAGGGCCTCGAAGAAGCCCCGGGCCCGGCGGGGGTCGTCGAACACCAGGGTGCGGGACACCTCCACCTGGCGCATTGACAGCTCCCACCAGTAGCCGGCCTGGCTGTCAGCGGGCGTGAGGGGCGTGGGGATGCGGGCGATCCAACGATCGAAGAAGGCCTGGATGTCGAAGGGCCCGAGGCGATCACAGACAGCCTGCAATCGCTCGGGCCTCGGACACGAGGCAAAGCCGTTGGATAGCTCGGTGAAGGCGATCCTGGCCCGGCGGGCCTGGCGCTTGGCCCACTCATGGCCGTTCAGCCAAACCTTGGCCGGGTAGGGGAAGTAGGTGCAGATCTTGATGAAGCCGGGACCGAACTCGCGGTCGGCGACGTAGAAGTAGTAGCAGCTGACCCGGCGCTCGGCCTTGTTCCAGTCGAACCACACCGCTTTGCCCTTGGTCTTCTTGGTGGCGCCGAAGACCCACTGGAACTCCTGGGCGGCGACTATGGCCACTACTCCGTGGCGCCCCGCGGCTTCGGCTCGCTCCAGGTGGGGACGCACGTGGTCGAGCTTGCGGTCATCCCAGCGGGAACGGTCGGGCTTGTTCAGGTGCAGGACGGGGATGTTGTGGCTCATGGCGAAGGCGTCGACGTCTCGGCGGAAGCGGTTGCCGATCTTCTGGATCACGGCGGGCGACGAGATGGGTTGCCCGAGGTGACGACAGAACTGCTCCACCTGGCCGCCGACCTGGAGGTTGGGAACGTAGGCGTTGAGGTAGAGCCGGTCGATGCAGGCCAGGTCGAGGGCGACGTGACCGTCCAGGACCTCGTTGATGTTGACCACACTCGTCATGACACCAGCGTGGACGCACGAGGGCGGGCTTTGCCCGTCCGACAACTCAGCCGGTCACCGGGTCGCGTCGGAGGGGGCCGGGGGGAGGTCCTGACCTCCCCCCGCTAATGCACCAACGCGGAGGTAACTGTGACGTCCATCGGCGTGTCACAAGGACCTCGGCGTTCCTCGCCCGTGGTGTCAGGCGAGCGACTTCGGGGCGACCCCCGACGGCCTGGTGCCAGGCAGGACCGGCGTGTCTCCCACAGGTGACGACGCCGGTCACGCC
>DATGAX010000006.1:0-4679 GCA_035312965.1 Acidimicrobiales bacterium | reverse complement strand
CTATCTGTTTGGGACCGCCTCGTCCCGGATCACGCCGCAACGCGACCCGGCCATAGGGCCGGCCAATAGGAGCTTTCGGACGGACCGACGACCTCCGCTCGGGTCTCGCGGCTGTGGCCTGCGAGACCCCGTCTCAGCGGGGTGGACCGTCCTCCTCGGACGAGCTCCATGTTGCCACGGTGCCCTCCTTTCCGTCCCGTGAGGGACTGCGACTGATCGGTCGTTCACCCGCCATTCAAGACCTGTGCCCCCCAGGTGTCAATAGTCCGTTCAGACGTCGGACGGGTAACGGTGACGGCGGCCGATCCGGCGCCACACGAACGCCACGACCGCGGTGACCAGGGCAATCTTCAGCAATAGGACGGCCAGGTGGAACACGAGGCCGAAGGCCCAGGCCACCACGCTGAAGGCCACCATGGCCAGCACGGCGATGGCCGCCCACATCAGGGCGGTCCGGATGATGCCTCGGGGGCGGCACCGGCTCGGGTCGTCGTAACTGCGCTGGAACGTGTAGTTGTGCATCGCTCCTCCTTCGCATCCCAAGGTAACGCCACGGGGGTTCGGGCACATCGTCCCGGAGGTCGATTCGGGCTCCACCCGGAGGGGGATTGCGGTCAGCCGGTGCGCGATCCGCCCGGCTCGACCAGCCCGTGGTCGTAGGCCAGGACGACCGCCTGGATGCGGTCGCGCACATTGAGCTTGGCCAGGATGTGGTTGACGTGGGTCTTGACCGTCGTCTCGCTGATGTAGAGGCGCTCGGCGATCTCGGCGTTGCTCGCCCCCCGGGCCACCTCGAGCAGCACGTCTCGCTCGCGGTCGGTCAGCTCGTCGAAGAGCCGCTCCCCGTCGGGCGACGCCGGGCGGCGGGCGAACTCCTCGAGGAGCCGCTTGGTCATGCGCGGCTCGACCAGGGCGTTGCCGGCGTAGGCGGCCCGGATGGCACCGACCAGATCCTCCGGGCGGGAGGCCTTGAGCAGGAAGCCGGACGCGCCGGCCCGGATGGCGGCGAAGAGGTGCTCGTCGAGGTCGAAGGTGGTCAGCACCACCACCTTGGCGTCGCGGTCGGCCACCAGCCGCCGGCAGGCCTCCACCCCGTCGAGGCGGGGCATGCGCACGTCCATGAGGATCACGTCGGGCCGCACCCGGGCCGCTTCCTCGATGGCCTCGAGGCCGTCGGCCGCCTCGCCCACCACCTGCAAGTCGTCCTCGGCCTCCAGCACCATGCGCAGCCCGCGCCGCACCATGGCCTCGTCGTCGGCGATCAGCAGTCGGATCACCCTGCGAGTCTGGCGCACGCGGCCCCCCGGCGGGGGCGGGCCTCGTGGCGGGGGGGTCGGGGTCGGGTCCGGGCGGCCTCAGCCGGCGTCGAAGAGCACGACGGGGATGGTGGCGTAGACCCGCCATCCCGGTCCCGGCTGGCGGGGTCCCGCCTCGAGGGTGCCGCCCACCGCAGCCAGGCGCTCCCGCATCCCGTTGAGCCCGTGGCCGCCGCCGGACCCGGTCCGCTTGCCGGCCGGGCCGGGGCCCTCGTCGTCGACGAACACGGTGATGGCGGCGGGGGAGAAGATGATCTGGATGTCGATCGGTGCGTCGCCGGCGTAGCGCACCGCATTGGTGAGGGCCTCCTGCACCAGGCGGTACACGGTCGTCTCCACGCTGGACGGCAGCGCCGGCGCCTCGCCCAGCACGTCGAACTTGATGGTCCGGCCCGTCTGCCGGACGGCGTCGACGAGCGAGCCGAGGTCGGCGATGCGGGGCAGTGGCGACCGGCTGACATCTTCCTCCCCGCCCGGGTGGCCGGTGCGGGCCGCCGCCCCGATGGAGGCGTCGGCGCCCCGCAGGGCGGCCAGCATGCCCTCCAGTTCGGTGAGGGTCTGGCGTCCGGTCTCCTCGGCCGCCTCCAGCGATTCGGCGGCGGAATCGGGATTCTTGGTGGCCACCCGCCGGGCGGCGGCGATCTGGATGGTCATCAGCGAGACGCCGTGGGCCACTATGTCGTGCAGCTCGCGGGCGATGCGCACCCGGTCCTCGGCCACCGCCAACTGGGCGCTGCGGTCCTCCTCGACCATCAGGCGGCGGGCCCGGTGCAGCAGCAGGCCGGCGCCGAGGGAGATGATGAAGAGGGGCCAGAAAATTCCGGTGGTGACCCGGAAGGCCCCGATGCTGTCGAGCATGAAGGCGGCGCCGACGAGCAGGAAGAACGTGCCGAAGGCCACCCGCGAGGTGCGGTAGCGGTAGGCGACCTGGGCAGGGACCGGGGTGGGGGCCGGTGCGGGGGCGGCGGTGACCGCGGGTGCCGTCACCGGTGGGTGCAGCCTTGGCCGTTGATGACCACTTCGCCGGCCAGTTGGTGTATCTCGACGTCGACCGTGTCCGGCGACGTCACGCCCAGGGAGGCGTTGAGAGTGGCGCCGACCCCGTCCGAGACCGGCCCGCCGGCGATGCAGATCTGACCGGTCAGGACCTTGCCGTGGATCACCGCATTCGCCGGCACGGTGATGAAGGTCTCGCCGGCCAGGCTCTCGACCCGTACGGTCGAGCCGGGCAGCACCTGGCCGGCGTCGACGTTGAGCCGCCCGAAACCGCCGTAGAAGTTCCCGCCGTGGGCCGGAACGATGGGGCTCGTCGATCCGATGGACATGTTGGCGAGGGCGCCGTTGACGCCGAACGAGCTCGAGGTGGCGAAGAGACCGACGATCAGCACGGCACCGACGAGCACCGGCCAGGCGTGGCGGCTCAGGCTCCAGTCGGTGCGGGCGGTGACCACCAGCGCGGCGCCGAGCAGCATCAACCCGGCGGCCAGCACCGCCTCCGTCGAGAGGTGGACGGCACCCAACCCGCCGATGAGCCAGGCGATGCCGAACATGACGACCAGCAGGCTGGCCAGCACCGAGGCCTCCCAACGACGGCGGAGGGGGGGGAACGGGCCTTTACGATGACCGCCCGTGTGGCGGGCCCGCGCCGGCGGGCCCCACTGTTGGAAACCGGGCCACGGTCCGCTCCAGCCGGAGGGGCGGGAACGGTCCCAACCGGGGCCGGAGGTCGTCACATCCTCCGGCCCCGGCTGCGGTCGGCCTGGTCCGGGTGGGCCGCCCGGGCGCCCGGGCGGCGGGGGGCCCCACCCGCACCAGTGGTGGCGCATGCCCCTCTGGAACTCCCGGCGCGCTCCGTAGGCGGCGTCACGCACACCGTGCTTGAACGCCTGAGTCGGGGGCCGGCCGCTGCCGCGCGCCGCGTTGGTCGCGTCCCAGATGTCGCGGGCGAGGGAACGGGCCAGGGCCCGCACATCCTCGGCGACCTTGCGCAACTCCTCGTCGCTCGGCACGCCTTCAAGGTACGGCGGGAAGGCCGCCCCGGTCATCCTCCCCGGGTTGGAATCAGCCTCGTCCCGGGGGCGGATCCTCGCCGTCTCCCCGGATCTCGACGAGCGGCTCGCCGGGGACGTCGGGATCGGGCACGGCGGACGTCACCTCCATGACGGGAGCCCGCTCCTCGACCGGGCCGGCGGCCAGGGGCGACCCGGGCGGGGGGGCAGCAGTGGCGTCCGCCGCGGCGGGCGCCCTGGGCCGGGGTCCCGCCCCTATCGCCCCGGCCGCGGCGGGGGCGTCCCTCATGGCCAGGGCGGCGCGCACCGCGCTGTTGACCGAGGCGACCACCGGTACGGCGATGATGGCACCGGTGATCCCGAACAACAGCCCGGCGGCGGCGAGCGACAGCACCACCGCCAGAGGGTGGATGCGCACGTACCGCCCGACGACGAAGGGTTGCAGGACGTGCGCCTCGATCTGGTTGTCGAGGAGCAGCACGGCGGTCATGATGATGGCCGCGACGAGGCCCTTGGCCAACCCGGCGACCCCCACGGCTAGGGTGCCCGTCACGACGGCGCCGACCAGCGGCACGAAGCTGCCCAGCGCCACGAGGACGGCCAGCGGGAAGGCCAGCGGCACACCGAGCACGCTGAGCGTGATGGCGACGACCAGGCCGTGGAACAACGCCACGACCAGGGTGCCCCGGATGTAGTAGCTGATCGTGGACCAGGCCGCCCGTCCGGCCGCGTCGGCCGTGGGCCGGGCCGCGTGGGGGACCGCCTTGAGGAGGAATGTCCACACCCGGTCCCCGTCGTAGACCAGGAAGATGGTCGAGAAGAGGGCGAGGACCAGGCCGGCCAGCAACGACAGCACCGTCTTGCCGGTGGACAGGGCGGTGGACGCGATGGCCGAGCTGTTCTTGGTGATGTCGTTGCTGACCGTGTTGTTGAGGTTGTCGACCGTCTTGGCGTTCAGCTTCAACGGCCCGTTGATCAGCCAGTGCTTGATGTGGGGCAGGAGGTTGTTGATCTCGGTGCCCAGCTGCGGGGCCTGCTGGGCGGCGCGGATCACCACGACGGCGACCAGGCCGCCGAAGACGACCACCGCCCCGAGGATCGTGAGGACGGTGGCCACGCCGCGGCCCAACCCCACGCGCCGCAGCCGCAGCCCTGATCGTGCTGCTGCCCGGACCCGACACCCTCGTCGTAGTCCGCAACCTGCTGCGCGGCTGCCGGCGCAGGGCCGCGTCGACAGTCATCGGCGTGCTGACGGGACTCGTCGTGTGGGTGCTCGCGGCGAGTCTCGGCCTGTCCGCCGTCCTGCGCGCAAGCCACACCGGCTATGACGTGCTCCGCTACGTCGGCGGTGCCT
>DATGAX010000005.1:0-4091 GCA_035312965.1 Acidimicrobiales bacterium | reverse complement strand
GGATCACCCAGCTGCAGCCGCGCTACTCCGACATCAACGAGATCGAGGTCGACGCCGGCCTGCTGCAGTCGGATCTGGTCCTGCTCGGGCACTACCACACCTTCGCCCAGGTGGCGGACGGCATGTGGTACGCCGGGGCGCCCGACTCGTTCAGCTTCGCCGACGACCCCGAGCGGGCCAAGGGCATCGCCCTGCTCGACACCGACACCGGCGCCTGCCGTCACCTGCCCCTACCCGGCCGGCGACCTCTCGTCACCCTCGAATCGGTCTACGCCCTCGGCCTGTCGCCCTCCGAGCTGCAGGAGCGGGTGGCAGCCCGGGCCGCCTCCGCACCAGCCGGCGCCGTCGCCCGCCTCTACGTCGAGGGCGTCGACCCCGAGGTCTGGCGGCTCCTGGACCACCTGGCCGTGCGCGACGCCGCCCGCCAGGCCCTCCACCTCAAGCTGGAGCCGTCGTTCGTGGCCGCCGCCATGCACGCTGAGCTGCCCACCGTCAGCGGCCTCGGAGCCCAATGGGACGGCTACGTGGCCGGGCAGGACCTCACCGGGCTCGACCGGGGGCGGGTGCGCCAGCTGGGCCACGAGTACCTCGACCACGCCATCACGGGCTCCGACGCGCCCATCGGGGGCGGCGGGTGCTGATCAAGCGGCTGTACCTGCGCAACTTCCGGGTCTACGAGGACGCCCTCGACCTCGAGTTCCCGCCCGGCCTGGTCGGCATCTACGGACCCAATGGAGCGGGCAAGTCGACCCTGCTGGAAGCGATCCTGTTCACCCTGTGGGGCCGGGCCCGGACCACCAAGGAGCAGATTCGCTCCACCGGGGTGGGCGGCGACTGTGTCACCGAGGTGGAGTTCGAGCACGAGGGTCACCTGTACCTCGTCCGGCGCACACTCAGAGGCATCAACTCCCAGGTCAGCGTGGAAGCCCACTGCGACGGCGCCCTGATGTCCACCGGCACCCGCGACGCCGAGCGCTTCGTCGAGTCCGTGCTCGGCATGGACGACGCCGCCTTCCGGGCGTCGGTGTTCACGGAGCAGAAACAGCTGGCCGCCTTCTCCAACCAGTCGCCCGCCGAGCGGCGCCGGCTGGTGCTTCAGCTGCTCGGGATCACCCCTCTCGACGCGGCCCGGGACGCCGCCCGCAAGGACGCCCGCCAGCTCACCGCCGACCACGACCGGCTCCGCGCCATGTTGCCCGACCTCGCCGAGCTCGGGGTGGACGCGGCCGACGCGGCCGCCGCGGCCGTCGCCGCCGCCGTCGTGGCCCGGGAGGAGGCGGACGCCGTCGATGCGGCCCGGCGGAGGGCCGACGCCGCCGGCACCGCCTTCCACGCCCACGACCTGCGCCGCCAGGAGCACGACGCGCTGGTAGCCGAGGGCCGGGCCGCCCGCCAGGAGATGGATGGCGCCGGGCGAACGGTGGACGAGCGCCAGGCGGAGCTGGCCGAACTGGACCGGCTGGCCGCCGAGCTGGCCGGCCTGGATCACGCCGCGGCGGGAGCCGAGCGCGACGAGGAGGCCCTGGCCGCCCTGGGCGCGGCGGTCACCGCGGCCCGCCAGCTCCAGGCCATCGCCGTCAGACCCCGCCCGGCCGAGGCCGACGAAGAGGCGGCACGGGCGGCGGGCCAGCGGGCCCAGTCCCTCGCCGAGCAGGTAGCGGCGGCCGCCGCTCTGCTGCAGGCGGCCGAGGCGGAGACGGCCCGGGCCGACCGGGCCGTGGCGGCCAGCCGCTCGCTCACCGGGGAGGGTACCTGCCCCACGTGCGGCCAGGCCCTGGGCGCCGCATTCGAGACGGTGCAGGCCCATCGGGCCGCCGAGCAGGCCGAGGCGGCGGCCCGGCGGCAGGAGCTGAAGGCACGGGCGGGCGCCCTCCGGGCCGAGGCGGCCGCCGCCGAGCGGGCCGCCGCCCAAGCGGCCGAAGCGGCCGTGGCCCATCGATCCGCCCTTTCGGAATGGGAGCGGGCGGACGTCCGCCGCCGCGACGCCGAGGATGCTCTGCGCTCGGCATGGGCCGACACCATCGACGCCGGAGCCGGATCGTTCTTCGAGGGCCCCGCAGGGAGCCTGCCGAGCGCCGAAGCGCTCACCGGAGAGCACGAGCGCCTGCGGGCCCGTGTGGCGGCCAAGCGGGAGGCGGCCGGGCGGGCTCTCGGCATCCGGGGGCGTCTCGAAGCCCGCCCGGGCGTGGAGCGGGCCCTGGCCGCGGCCCGCGACCAGCAGGCCGGCGCCACCAGCCGGGTGGAGGTGCTCCGGGAGAAGGTCCGGGCCCTCGACTTCCAGGCCGACGCGCTCGCCGCGGCCCGGACCGAGATGGAAACGGCCGCCGGGGCCCTGGAGGGGGCCACCCGCCGGGCTCAGGCCGCCGCCGTCGAGGAGGCGGCCGGACGGGAACGAGCCTCCGCCGCGGCCGCCCGGCTCGAGCACGGGCAGGCCCAGCACGCCCGGCTGGCCGACCTCGAGTCCGAGGCCCGCCACCGGGCCCGGGCCGCCGATCTCCTCTCCGAGTTCCGCAACACGGTGGTGGCATCGGTGGGGCCCCGACTGGCCGCCCAGGCCGCCGACCTCTTCGGCGAGCTGACCGACCACGAGTACGACAGCATCGAGGTCGATCCCGAGACGTACCAGCTCCAGATCACCGACGGCGGCCGGCCCTACGGGCTGGACCGGTTCTCGGGGTCCGAGATCGACCTGGCCAACCTGGCTCTCCGGGTGGCCATCAGCGAGCACATCCACTTCCAGTCGGGCGGATCCGTCGGCCTGCTGGTCCTCGACGAGGTGTTCGGGCCGCTGGACGAGGATCGCAAGGCCCGGATGCTGCTCGCCCTCGAGCGGCTGCGGGGCCGCTTCCGCCAGGTGCTGGTGGTCACCCACGACACCGAGATCAAGGAGCAGCTGCCCCACGCCATCGAGGTCGTCAAGCGGCCCGGCCGGCGGGCCACCGCCCGCCTGGTCGGCGAGTAGGGGACCGGCGGCGATCGGGCAACTGCCGCCGGGCCGGCTCGCCGGTTACGCTGCCCGGATTCGAGTGGGAGGCTCGGAGCGGATGACGCTCGCCAGGCAGTCGGCTGGCCGGCCCGTGCCGGCTGCGTCCGGCGCGCCCGGTGCGCCCCACGCCCCCCACGCCCCCGACGCCCCCGACGCCCCCGACGTCCCCGATGCGCCCCGGAGCCGGAACGACCGGTTCCCCGGCTTCGACGGGCTGAGGGCCATCGCCGCCCTCACCGTGGTCGGGGTGCACACCGCCTTCGCCAGCGGGTTCACCAGCAAGCACGCCGCCCTCGGCCGGTACAGCTCCCGGCTGGAGATCGGGGTCCAGGTGTTCTTCGTGATCTCCGGCTTCCTGCTGTACCGGCCGTTCGCCCTGTCCCATCTCGCCGGGTCGCCGTCCCCCGTCACCCGGCAGTTCTGGACCCGGCGCCTGCGGCGCATCGTCCCCGCCTACTGGGTGGCCTTCATCGTGGTCACGTACCTGCTGCATGCCGATGACGTCCACCACAGCTGGGACGCCCCGCTCATCTATCTCGGCTTCGCCCAGATCTACTTCCCGAGCTACATCATCGGCGGCATCAAGCAGGCCTGGTCGCTGGGCACCGAGATGTCGTTCTACGTGGTCCTCCCCCTCTACGCCGCCCTGCTCCGCCCGGCCGGACCCACGGCCCGCACCGCCCCGCTCGACCGCACCGCCCCGCTCGACCGCACCCCCCCCACCGTTCGGGCGCCGGATCGCCAGCTGCGCCGCGAGCTGGTCGGCCTCGGCCTTCTCACCGCCATCAGCTTCGCCTACCGCATCCCGGTGCTCTCGGTCCACAGCGCGCTCACCAGCGCCATGCCCAGCTGGCTGCCCGGGTACCTGGACCAGTTCGCTCTCGGCATGCTCCTGGCCGTGGTGAGCGCCTACCTGGCCGCCACCGGGCGTCGCCCCCGTCTGCTGTGGCATGCCGCCACGCCGTGGCTGTGCTGGGCCGGGGCCGCAGTGGCCTTCGTGGCGGTGTCCAACCTCGGGCTGTCGGTCAAGCCCCTCGCCGCTCCTTCGATGGGACAGAGCCTGCTCCGCCAGACCCTCTACGGCGCCTTCGCCTTCCTGCTGGTG
>DATGAX010000004.1:0-3134 GCA_035312965.1 Acidimicrobiales bacterium | reverse complement strand
CCGTCACCTACTACCAGATTCTCGTGCTGGCCATCTCTGTGGCGGTGGCCATCGGCCTGCGCTACCTCTTCACCCGCACCCGGATAGGGCTGACGATGCGGGCGGTGGTCGACGACCGGGACCTGACCGCCCGGGCCGGCGCCAGCCCGTACCGCACGGCCCAGCTCTCGTGGGCGCTAGGGGCGTCGCTGGCCGCCCTGGCCGGCATCCTGATCGCTCCTCTGCAGCAGTTGGGCCAGCTCAACCTCACCTTCCTGGTGGTCGTGGGGTTCTCGGCCGCCGTGGTGGGCCGGCTCAAGAGCCTCCCTCTCACCGTGGCCGGCGCGATGGCGCTCGGGATCGCCCAGTCGTACGCCGTCGGCTACCTCCCGGTGACCTTGCTGAGCAACCTCAACCCGGTCATCCCGACCATCCTCCTGTTCTTCGCCGTCCTGTTCCTCCGCCAGGACCGCCTGGCGGTGGCCCGGCCGGTGGCGCTGCCGAAGCGGCGCACGATGACACTGGGTCCGTCGGTCGTCCTGGGCGGGAGCTTCGTGGTCATCGCGGTGCTGATGACGGGGGTGCTCGGCCCCGGGAACCTGATCATCTTCAACCAGGGCATCGTGCTGGGCATCGTGATGCTGTCGCTGGTGCTGGTGGCCGGCTACGGCGGTCAGGTCTCCCTCTGCCAGATGACCCTCGGAGGCGTCGGGGCCTACGCCATGGGCCGGACGCTCGGTGGGGGATCTTTGCTCGGCCTGGTCGCCGCCGTGCTCGTGCCGGCGGCCGTGGCTTTCGTCCTGGCCCTCACGGTGGTGCGGCTGCGTGGTCTGTACCTGGCCCTCGCCACCCTGGCGTTCGCCGAGGGCATGGACAACATGTTCTTCAACCGGGAGCTGGGCTACGGCGGGGAGCTGCACGTGGGCCGGTTCCTCGCCCAGTCGGACAAGGGATTCGTCATCGAGTCGGCGGTCATCTTCGCCGCCCTCGCGGTCGGCGTGCTGGCCGTCAAGCGCAGCCAGTTCGGGCGCCGGCTGGCCGCGCTCAACGACAGCGAGGCGGCCTGTGCCTCCATCGGCATGAGCATCCGTTGGACCAAGGTCGCCGTCTTCACCGCGGCGGGCGGGATCGCCGGCCTCGGGGGGGCGCTCTACGGCGGGGCGCAGCACGTCGTGTCGCCCGGCGACTTCCAGTTCCTGATCAGCCTGACCCTCCTGCTGACCATCACCCTGGGTGGGATCGACACGGTGGCCGGCGCCTTCGCCGCCGCCATGTTCTACTCGCTGACCCCGGTGATACAGAAGCACGCCACCTTCGTCCCATCAGGGTTGCGCGACAACCTGACCTTCGTCCTCGTCGGCCTGGGCGCCATCTCGCTCGGGCGCAACCCGGGCGGCATCATCGGCCAGCTCAATCAGGCCGGCGACATACTGCGCGACCTACGCCGCCGCCTCAGCCAGCCCACTCCGTCCCCCGCGCGGGCCAGCGCGTACCGCAGCGGCGGCCCGTCGCTGATCGACCTGGACGGTCCGGTATACCCCCTCGACCCGGACCGGAGCCCGGCGGAGGACAGCCTTGTCGTCCGCTGAGGTCATGGTGCCCGACCCGCCTGCTTCGGCGTCCGTCGCCGCCCTCGAGTTCTTCGACCTGCGGGCCGGCTACGGCAAGGTCGAGGTCCTGCACGGGATCGACCTGGTGGTGCCGGCCGGATCCGTGGTCGCCCTGATGGGTCCCAACGGGGCGGGCAAGACGACGCTGCTCAACGTGGCGGCCGGATTCGTCAAGCCCAGCGCCGGCTGTGTCCACGTGGCGGGCATCCACGTCAACGGCATCTCGGCCGACCGGTTCGCCCGGGCCGGGGTGTGCAGCATCCCCGAGGGAAGAGGCGCCTTCCCGAACCTCACCGTCCGGGAGAACCTCAAGGTCTTCACCCACGCCGGCGGCCACTCCCTCGACGAGGTGGAAGAGACCGCCTTCGGCGTGTTCCCCCGGCTGGCGGAACGCCGCCACCAACTGGCCGGGACGCTTTCGGGCGGGGAACGGCAGATGCTCTCCATGTGCCGGGCCTTCACCAGCGATCCGACGCTTCTTCTGCTCGACGAGATTTCGATGGGCCTGGCCCCGATCGTGGTGGACGAGCTGTACGAGAAGGTCGGTGAGCTGGCCGGCCAGGGGATCGCCATCCTCCTGGTGGAGCAGTTCGCCACCGCGGCCATGCGGGTGGCGGAGTACGCCGCCATCATGCGCCAGGGCCGCATCACCACCGTCGGCGAACCGGACGACGTGGCCGACGACCTCACCGCCGCCTACCTTGGAGCGATGGCATGAAGACACGACGACTCCTGAGCAGCCCCTCCCGCCAGCTGGCCGCCGGTCTCGGCGCGGCCGGCCTGGCGGCCGCCGCCATCGGCGTGCTTCCCGCCGGGGCCTCCATCCCCGGCGGCGTCCACGCCACCGCCGTGGTGCCGGTGCTCTTCACCGTGGCGGCGCACGCCCCGGTGGCCCAGATGACCGAGGACGAGCCCACTGCGCCTGCGGGTCACCCGGAGGGCGAGGGGGACTACGGCTACACCATCGTCACCGCCGACCCGACTGCGCAGACGGCGATGGCGGCCAACGTGTGGCCCGGCTCGGCGGCCGGCAACGCCGGCACCCTGCTCGAGGTCCTCGGCGCCCCGAGCCAGGCGGGCGCCCTCAACGACCCGGCCCAGGCATCGGCGGCCACCGGGTCGGACGCTTCCAAGACGACCACCACCCCGAACGGTACGACGATGTCGGCGTCGGTCGAACCTTCGGGTCCCAACGATCAGCACACCACCGCCACCAGCTCGAGCGCCGGCGGTGGCCTGGGCCAGGCCGGGACGATCGGCAACTCCACCTCGACCAGCTCCGTCGATTTCCGCACTAACACGGGGCTGTTGACCGTGCTGGCCAGGAGCTCCGCCTCCAACATCGACATCGCCGGCGTCGTGAAGATCGGATCCGAGACGTCCTCGGCTTCGGCCGTGGCCGACGACGGGGCCAAGCCCACGCTTTCGGGCAGCACCGACGTGCACGACATGAGCGTGGCCGGCACCCCGGCCTACGTGGACGGCGGCGGCGTCCATCTGGGCCGGCCGGGGCACCCGGCCGGCTCGACCGAGGTGGACGCGGTG
>DATGAX010000003.1:0-3719 GCA_035312965.1 Acidimicrobiales bacterium | reverse complement strand
CAGCTGCTCCACCGCGGGGCGCACCGAACCGCGCCACCTGGCCCAGCCGTCCGGGTCGGTCTGGTCCCCCGCCGAGTCTCCCGTCCCGTCGAAGTCGAGCCGCAGGGCGACGTGGCCGGCCTCACCGAGGGCCTCTGCGGTGGCCCGGAGGGTGGCGTGGGAGGTCCAGTACTCGTATCCCGCCGCGGGCAGGAGCAGGACCCCCGTACCCGACGCCGGGCCGGCGTCGGGTGACGTGACCCAGCCGGCCAGCGGGCGATCAGGTGGGCCCAGCCAGAGCCCTTGCGTGCTGATCGAGGTCAACTGCTGATCGGGTCAACGCCGCCGGGCGACGAAGTGCAGGTACATGGCGGTGCTGGCCTGGCCCGTCACGAGCTCGCCGTCGCAGGAGAAGACGGCCTCCACGTCCATTCCGTGGCGGTCCAGCTCGGCCCGCTCCCCGGCCATGGTGATGAAGTGGGTCAACAGGGCGAAATGGTGGGCGGCGAACGGCGCCACGCCCCAGTCCCCGGAATCGACGGTTTGGCGGCGCAGGCGGCGCCAGTTGTCCACCGCGATGGCCCATTCGGGCGGCGCCTCCTCGCCGTCATCGCCGGTCGGGGCGGCGGCGCCGGTGTCGGGGGCGGCGACGGGGCGCATCGGGGCGTCGGGGCGACGGGGCAGCAACGAGCCGGGCTCCCATTCGAGAGCGGGCGCCGAGCCGGGATGGGCGCCGAAGAGGGCGCCGTCCTTGTTGAGAGTGGAGAACAAGAAGAGCCCTCCGGGACGCAGGACCCGCCGGACGGCGGCCAGCACCTGCTGGCGGCCGTCGTGGTCGACGGCGTCGATGCCGTTGACGCTGAACAGGACCAGTTGCTGAGACGCGTCGGCGATCCCGTCCAGATCCCGGGCGTCGCCATGGCGCACATCCAGCCCGGGATGGCGGCGGCGGCAGAGGTCGACCATGGCCGGCGTGTAGTCGATGGCCACGTACTGGGCGGAGAGCAATCGCAGCAGCGACGCCGTCCGCCCGCCGCCCACCCCGAGGTCGAGGATGGGCCCGCCCCGGGCCAGGTCGGCGACGAACATGAACGCCTCGAGCTCGCCCGGGTCCGACCAGCCCTCTATGGCGAACAGGCCGGCGTCGTGCTGCCAGACGGTCTGGTTGATCCGGTCCATCTCCGACACGCTCGACACCACCATCCCTTCGACCCGGCACCCTACCCGGCGGCCTTCGGGGCCGGTTTGCGGGTCTTCTCGGGGGCGCGCCGGGCGAGCAGAAACATGACGAGCGTTCACCGAGCGGGGCACGCTTGCCATGTTTCTGCTCGGCCGTACCGGTCGGCCGCCCGGCCCGTCGCCTGTCACCCCGGAAAACGGAGCAGCCCCAACGGGATTCGAACCCGTGTCGCCACCTTGAGAGGGTGGTGTCCTAGGCCTCTAGACGATGGGGCCGTGTAGAGGAGCAGCCACTATAGCCGGGGCCCCTCAGGGCCGACCCGGCACCGACGGACCCGGCACCGACGGACCCGGCACCGACGGCGCTGACCCGCACCTCCGGCCCCAGCCGGTCTGCCGGGGTCAGTCCGAAGACGGGAGCGGCTTGCTCTCCTTGAGCGGCAGGGCGACACCGTCCACGGCCAGGGTCCCGGACCCGGCCTTGGTGCACAGCACCTCGAGACCCGACTCGTGCTCGAAGCGCTTGCCGACCAGCGTGCCGGTCGCGAACTCGGGGTCAGCGGTCAACCCGCCCGGCTTCTCCGTCCCCCCGGGGACCATGGCGTGGCCGCCGCACTCGAGCGTCAGACCATCGCCCCCGGGCTTGACGACGATGACCTCGGTGTCGTCGACCGCGCTGGCCCAGCGCGACCCGGGCTTCAACTCCTGTGCCATTCCTTTGGAATCCTCTCCCCTTGCTTCTTGGGTGGGTGCACAGGCTAGAGGAACGCCGCGCCGCGTCTCGACTCGAACGCCCCGACTCGGATTCCCCGCTCCGGGCGCGGCGTACCATCTCGGCTCATGCCCGCCCCCGCCATCGACCCCGAGATCGGTTCCGTGCTCGAACAGATCGGTGCCCTCCTCCCCGTTCTCGATCCACCTCGCCTGGCGGAGATCCGCGACCAGCGCATGCTCCTCCTGGAAGGCGTCCCCCTCTCCGACGAAGTGGCGCGCCGGGACGAGGTTGTGCCCGGCCCGCAGGGAGCCCCGGACATCGAGCTGCGGATCCACACCCCGGTCGGGCTCACCGGGCCGGCCGCGTGCGTGTACTCCATACACGGCGGCGGGTACGTGCTGGGTCACCGGTCCATGGACGACCTGCGCTTCGACCGGTGGTGCCCGAGACTGGGTTTCATCGGGGTGTCGGTCGAGTACCGGTTGGCGCCCGAGACGCCGTACCCCGGCCCGCTCGAGGACTGCTACGCCGGCCTGGCCTGAGTGCACGCCCACGCCCGCGAGCTGGGCATCGACCGGTCCCGCGTGGGCGTCGCGGGGGCCAGCGCGGGCGGCGGGTTGGCCGCCGCCCTGGCCCTTCTGGCCCGGGACCGCGGCGAGCTGCCCCTCTCCTTCCAGATGCTCGCCTACCCGATGATCGACGACCGCCAGGCGACCCCTTCGAGCAGTTGGGACGTCCCGATCTGGTCGCCGCTGAACAACGAGTTCGGATGGCGCTCCTACCTCGGCGACCTCTACGGCCGCGACGACGTCCCCTACGTGGCCGCCCCGGCCCGGGCCGAGGATCTGAGCGGCCTGCCACCCGCCCTCGTCTACGTCGGCACCCTCGACGGCTTCTGCGACGAGGACGTCGCCTACGCCACCCGGCTGTACCAGGCCGGTGTGGCGACCGAGCTCCACCTCTATCCGGGCGCCCCTCACGGCTTCGACGGCATGGCCCCGGGGAGCACCCTCAGCCGCCGCTGCCTGCGCGACGCCCGGGAGTGGCTCGCCGACGCGCTCACCCTGACGGCGGAGGGGTGTTGAGCCCTCAGTTGCGATCCGACGACCGGTTCGGCGCTACCTGCAGGCGTTGCTCATGATCGGTCCTTCGAACTCCGAGTAGCCGAGAGTGGCGATCTGGTCGGTGCCGTACTGGCCGTCGCCGCCGAGGTTGTTGACGCCGGTCCCGGAGGCGACGTTGCCGAAGTCCACGCTGCAGGATCCGTTCACGTCGACCCGGCTCCAGTACGGATAGAACTTCCCGGGGCCGTTGGGCGGCGGTACGGCGCATCCGGCCGCCGACGTGCCACTGCACGTCGACTCGCTCAGTGCGACGTCGGTCTGCAGGAAGAACTGGGAGTACTGGTGACTACGTGTGGTCGGCAGGGACTGGACGAAACTGGCGGGGACGTTCCCGGCTGAGTTGGTGCCCGTGGGCCATTCCGGCCAGTACGAAGAGCCGTCGAAGTCGAGATCTCCCCCGGCAGAGAAGTCGTCACATCCGGTCGTGACGTTGGGAGCGGTGTTGAGCGCACCGTGGGTATCGCCTGCCGGGTAGCACGGTGCGTCGGTCGTTTCGGCCTGGTGGGGACCATCGGCATGGGGGGCGGTGTCTTCGTAGGGCCCGACGCAGGTGTTCCACGAGGTGTCCGTGATGCCGGAGCCGACGCTCGTGGTGCTCGGATGCTGAATGGAGGTGCAGCCCGTGAAGTGTCCGATCTCGAACTGGGTGCTGATATCGGTCTGCAGGGCCGTCCAGGGCGCAATGTTGCCCGCCTTGGCGGTCGAGTACTCGGGCTCGAAGT
>DATGAX010000002.1:0-3825 GCA_035312965.1 Acidimicrobiales bacterium | reverse complement strand
CCGAACCCCTCGACCTCCAGCCCGATGGACGTCAGGGCCTGGAAGGCCATCTCCAGCAGGTCCTCTTCGTCCTCGACCAGCGCCACCCGTCCGGTGATGCGCCGCTGCGATGGCCATGTCTCGGCGTCGTCGGCCCCGGCTGTGACGATGGCGTCGCGCACCAGCGGCAGCCAGATGCGGATGGTCGTTCCCGACCCGACGACCGAGTCCACTTGGATCTGGCCGCCCCTCTCTTGTACCAGCCCGCACACCGTCGGCAGGCCGAGCCCGGTGCCCTGGCCCCGCTCCTTGGTCGTGAAGAACGGCTCCAGGCAGCGGGCCAGTACCTCGGGCGGCATGCCCGGCCCGTCATCTCGCACCGTGAGCAGGGCGAGCGGGCCGCTCGGCAGACCCAGATCCTTGACCTCATCGGGGGGTGGAGCCACCACCTGGACCGTCACCTCGACGTGGCCCTTGCTGTTCATGGCGTCGCATGCGTTGATGACCAGGTTGACGACGATCTGCTCCATCTCGCTCGGGTCGAGCCGGACCTTGATGACGTTGCGGGACGCCCGGATCTGCAGGTCCACCTGAGGCCCGGCGATCCGGGCCAGAACGGCGTCGAGACCGGCGACCGCCGTCCCGAGATCGATGACGACCCCCGTGTCGACCCGCTGGTGGGTCATGTCCAGCATCTGCTGTGTGAGCGTGGCCGCCCGCTTGGAGGCGGCCTCGATGTTGCCGATCATGTCGAGCTGGTTCGGGTCGCTGATGCCCCGGCGCAGGATCGAGGCGTAGCCCACGATGAGGGTCAGCAGGTTGTTGAAGTCGTGCGCCACCCGGCCCGCTACCTGACCCATGGCGTCCAGCCGCTGGGCTTGGATCAGGGCCCGCTCGGCCCGGCGTATGTCGCTCAGGTCGATGCCGGCCACCAGCACCGACGCCGCCTCGGAAGTGACCGCGGGCAGCCTGGCGCCCGACAGCGAGAGCTCCCGTTCCCCGACGCTCACCGTGCGGGTCACCACCTGACCGGCGCGCGTCACCTCCTCGGCCAGGTCGGCGACTTCGGCGCGGAGGGGTTCGGGCAGCAGCCAGCGGTCCGGGGTCGGCGACCAGCCGAAGAGATCCTCGGCCCGCTTGTTGGCCGAGGTGACCTCCCCGGCCGTACCCACCTCGAACAGGGCGATGGGGGAGGCGTCCACGACGGCCCGCAGCCGGGCCTCGTGCTTGAGGGCCGTCTCCGTGCCGAGGGCCCGCTCGAAGGCGACGGGGATGAGTGACGCCAGCGAGCTCAGCACCGGCTCCTCGTCGCCCGACATGTCACCCGAGAGGAAGACGACCAGCGCGCCGTGCTCCCATGGGTCCGTGATGGGCAGGGGATAGGCGATCCAGCCCGGACCGCGGCTCATCCGGCCGGATGTGGCCGCATTGAAGGCCCTCTCGGCGGCTGCCTCGTCCACCGACCCGGCCGCGGCCCGCACGGTGGAGCCGTCCGCCTTGGACCAGCGGGCCATGGCGCCGCGGGCTTCGTGGATGGCGCACGCCTCCATGCAGGCCGTCTCCAGCACCGAGTGGGTGGTGCCGGCGCCGGCCAGATTGGTCGCCGCCGCCGCCAGGCGCCGCAGCCTCAGCACCGTCCGGGTCTGTTCCCGCGCCGTGGCCTGCATCTCCTTGCGGATGGTCACCGAGTGCACCGCGGCTCCGACGCGCCCGCTCACCTCGGTGGCGACGCGGAGGGCCGACGGGCGGAAGCCCCGCCGGTTGGGTCCCGTGGCGGCCACGAACCAGCCGAGGGCCGCGCCGTTGGCCGTGATGGGGACGGCGAGCAGCGACTGGGCTCCGATGCGGACGAGGATCTTGCCCGCCGCGCCGGACGCCGGGATCTCGCCTTCGCTGCCTTCGGGCTCATCCTCTTCGCTCGTCGCATTCTGGTCCGTGGCGAACACCAGGGCGGGGCGCCGGTACGGAGCCAGCACCCGGCCGGCCGGCGTCCACGACGGGGGCAGGTCGAGACCGTGGCGGGCGCCGACCCGGTAGGCGCTGACCCGCATCCGCCCGTCCGGTGCCGCCGTCTCTATGGCGCAGAGGTCGGCGAAGTCCACCACGCACGCCTCCGCGACCGCTTCCAGGGCCTCGTCGTAGTCGTATACCGCGGTGTTGAGCAGGCCGCTGATGGTGGTGAGCAGTTCGAGGCGCTGGAGGGCTTCCTTTTCGCCGAGGATGGCAACCTCGGTGGGGGTCATCCCGGTGCGCCCCGGGTTGACGTCCGTCATCGCCGTCCCAAGCTAGTGGGTGCCCGGCCGGAGCCGTCCCCGCTCGGGCTATGACGAGCGTTTCCCCGCCCTGCGAACGTTTGTCATGCTTCTGCGTCGGCCCGGTCAGGCCCGGAAGCGGAAGGTGGCGCCGGTGCTCACCCGGGCCAGCATCAGCTCGGGCGCCTCGGGCACGGGATCGAGATGGGGGCCGATCTCCACCAGCCAGGCGCACTGTTCGCCCGGCCCCGTCGTATCCGGACGCACGTTGACCCGGCGGTCCAGCGCGGCGGCGATGGCTCGCCACGGCTCGGGGCCGTGACGGTCGACGGCGGCCGCCGGGCCGACGGGGTCGGACGTCCAGGCCGGATGGGGATCGACCATCGACAGTCGCAGCGCCGTCCCGCCCGGCGCACCCTCCACCCTCACGCCCGTCAGGCGGCGGGGGTGCAGCCCGGGGTGGGTCTCGAAGAGCGCCAGCAGGTCCGGGGCCAGCCCGGCCGCCACCAACCGCTCGGCGGTCAGGCCGTATTGCCCGACCATCACGCGTTGGGCCGTTTCGACCGCGGCGTCCACGCCGAAGCGGCGGGCCAGCGCCGTGGTGTAGGCCCGCAGCAGCAGATGGCTCTGGAACGCCAACTCGTCCATGGCGGCGGCGAGGGTTCCCGGACCCAGGTCGTCCAGCCGGAATTCGGGGTCGAACGGCCCGGAGTAGCAGACCCGGCCGGCGCCGACGGGCCACCCCGTCGGACCCGGCTCCGGCCCGCCCGGCGCGGTTCGTACCGGATACCCGGCCAGCGCGCTCTGCTCGATGGCCGCCAGCCCGGCGTGCATGGCCGCCCGCGGCCCCGTCCCCGATCGGTCGACGGTCACGGTCCAGTGGCAGTGCGGGTGACGATCGGCGGGCGCCCGGGGCGGCCGGTGCACGGGACGGACGCGGGCGTACGGATTGGTCGCTCCGGCGGTGGCGTCGAAGGTCGGGTCCTCTATGTGGTGGCACATGCCGACGACGAAATCGGTGCCCAGCGGCTCCACGTCCATCAGGGCGCCGCAGTGCGCCAGCCAGAACTCGCCGTGGTCGTCGTCGACCAACCGGAATTTGAAGTCGAGGAACTGGTGGGGTGCCCCGATGTCGAGCTGGAGGTTCTTGAAGATGTCCCCCACCCCGTCCCCACCGCCCCCGACCGGGCCGAAGCGGAGCGTCGCCTGCATCCTCCTCGAGTACACCGGGCTGGCCGTCATCCACTCCTCGATGGCCAGCTCCTCCATCGCGGCCCGGCCGGCCCGGGCGAGGAACAGCGGCATGCCCACTCGGTCCTGCAGGTGGCCGTGCAGCATCCACTCACGACCGAGAACCGCCCCTGGGATCACTCCCACAGCCCGACGGGGGCCTCACCCAGCCGGTAGTGGCCGGGCAGGCGCTCGCCCGACATGGCTCGCTCCATGCGTCGGGTCATGCCCGGCGACAGGTTCTGGTCGCGGATCATCTCCATGTACACCGCGGTGGCGTTGCCGACATCGAAGAAGTCGCGCTGCCACGACCATTGGAAATCGCCGCCGTACCGGAACCAGCTGCCCCCAGGCCCGCCACCTC
>DATGAX010000001.1:0-5155 GCA_035312965.1 Acidimicrobiales bacterium | reverse complement strand
CTGACCCGGGTCGGGGGCGGCCCCGCGGTGCAGCGGATCGGCTACGGCACGGGGGTCACAGCCGGGGGCCGCCGGCTGGTCCTGGCCCATCCCGGCGCGGCCGAGGCATGGGAGCGGCTGCGGGCCTGGCGATCGGAGCGGTCACGAGCGCTCAAGGTCCCGGCCTACGTCGTCTTCGACGACGCCACCCTGCGCCTGATCGCCATCCACCTACCGGCGCAGGAGACCGGGCTCCTGTCCCTGCGCGGCATCGGCCCGGCCAAGCTCGACACCTACGGCGCCGACCTGATGGCGCTGGCCGAGGAGGTCCGCGCCGCCTGGCCGAGTCCGGCCCCGTGACGGGGCTCGCCGGCCGCGACGAGCTCGTCCCGAAGGGTCAGTCCCCACCGGCCGGCGGCTGGAAGGCGACCTCGACGGTCAACTCCTCCGCCCCCCGGACCACCGTCACGGCCAGGTTGCCGTCGCCATGGGCCTCGACGGCTTCCGCCAGAGCGTCGATGCCGGCCACCGGCGAGCCACCCACGGCCACGATCAGGTCGCCGGGGCGGATGCCGGCCGCGGCGGCCGGCCCCTCCTCGTCCACGTGGCGCACCAGCAGCCCGTCGCGCTCCTCGAGCCCGACCGCGGCACGCAGGCGCCGGGCCACGTGAGGCGGTACCAGGGCCACACCGAGGCGGGGGCGGCGGGGGGCCTCGCCCCGGGCCAGCGAGTCGACCCGGGCCGCCAGCGCCTCGTCGGCCGGAACGGCCAGGTAGAGGCCGTCCCCGGGCCGGTGCGTGTTGAGTCCGACCAGAGCCCCGGACGCGTCGACCACCGGGCCCCCCGAGGAGCCGCGCCCGACGAGCGCGGTGTGCTCGAAGGCGCCCTCGATGAGCCGCCCGCGCGGTCCGCGGAAGGCGGTGCCCACGGCCGAAACGTGACCGGCGGTCACCCGCCCGGCGCCGCCCCGCCCCGGCCCCAGGGCGAAGACGACCTGACCCAGACCGGGTCCGGTGGCGGCCCACGACAGCGCCGGCGCGCCGGAGGTGTCGACCTCGATGACCGCCAGGTCGCCTTCGATGTCGGCCGCCTTCACGTCGCCGGTGGCCACCCGGCCGTCGGCGAAGGTGACCGTCACCTTCGGCCCCCGCAGGTTGTGGGCGCTGGTCGCCACGTGCCCGTCGCGCACCACCACCCCGGCCCCCCGGCCCCCGTCCCGGCCGATGCGCACCACGCTGACCCCGACCTGCTGACCGACCCGGGCCACCGCCTCGCCGATCTCGTCCAATGCCGACATCACGTCTCCTTTGCGAACCTGTCCTCCGCCCGACTGGTGGCGAGAGGTGACTTGCAACTTGCAAGTGTCACCCTATCGGAGCCAGGCCCTGGGCGCTACTAATTGGGGGATGCCGGCCCCCGTCACCGCCCTGTCGGACGCCCTGGCCCGCATCGGGGACCGCTGGTCGCTCCTCCTGGTCGAGGCGCTCATGGCGGCTCCGCTGCGCTTCGCCGACCTGCAGGAGACGGTGGCCGGGATATCCACCAACATCCTGGCCGCCCGCCTGCGCCACCAGGAGAGGCAGGGCGTGGTCCTGACCGTGCCCTATTCGGACCGCCCCCGCCGATACACCTACGAGCTCACCGACGCCGGTCGCGACCTGGCCGGCGCCGTCCGCCTGCTGGCGCAGTGGAGCCCGGATCACGCCGGCGGCGGTGCAGCACCGGCCCTGTCCACCGTCGTGCACCCGGCGTGCGGCACGCCCATGGAAGCAGTGTGGTGGTGCCCGACCTGCGATCAGCCGGGAGGCGCAGAAGGCGCCGCTGAGGTATGGGTGTGAAACTATGGAAGGCGATTCCGGTCAATGGGACACCGACCGCCAGGACATCTCGTCGTCGGGGTGAAACTGTTTAGACCAGCACTCGTGTAACTGGGCCCCGGACACGCCGGGCTTCGGGGGAGGATCGTGGCGGCACACCGCTTCGGAACGCAGTATCAAACCGAGACCGCGAGGATCGATACCTCCATCGCCACCAGGGCCGCGGTCTAGCCATGGACGCCTTCATCGGGTACACGATCGCGGGTCTGGCCATAGGCGCCATCTACGCCATCGCGGCGACCGGCCTCGTGGTCACCTACACCACGTCGGGGGTGTTCAACTTCGCCCACGGCGCCACCGGCATGCTCGCCGCCTTCCTCTATTGGCAGCTGCGGGTGCAGTGGCACTGGGCCGCCCCCGTCGCGTTGTTCGTCGTCCTCTTCGTCGCCGCCCCCCTCTACGGCATGGCGGTGGAGCGGATCCTGATCCGCCCGTTGGACCCGTCCGACACCGGTACCACCATGGTGGTCACGGTCGGGCTGATGATCTTCTCGCTGGGCCTCGCCTACACGGTGTGGCCGTACAGCAACCGGGTGCTGGTCGCCTTCTTCGGACCGGGCGCCTTCGTGCAGATCCTCGGCAACCGGGTCTCGTACCAGGAGCTGATCACCATCGGTCTGGCCGCGGTCGTCGCCCTCAGCCTCCGCTTCCTCTTCTTCCGGACCCGCATCGGCGTGGCCATGCGGGGCGTGGTGGACGACCGGCCTTTGATGGCGCTCAACGGCGGCTACCCCACCCGGCTCAACGCCCTGTCGTGGACCATCGGCGCCGGCCTGGCCGCCCTGGCCGGGGTCCTGCAGGCCAGCGGCCCCACGGGCGGCGGCCTCCAGGTCCTGGACCTGACCTTTCTCGTCGTAAACGCGTACGCGGCGGCCCTGCTGGGCCGGATGAAGAGCCTGCCGCTCACCTTCGCCGGCGCCATGAGCCTCGGGCTGCTCGTCCAGTACGTCACCGGCTACGTCACCCTCAGCGGCTGGATGTCCAACCTGAAGCCGGTGCTGCCGACCTTCTTCCTCTTCGCCATCCTCCTGGTGCTGCGGCCCGTCCGCCTCCGCTCGGCCGGCACCCGCTCCACCAACACCCTCCCCGTGCCGAGCCTGCGCCGCAGCCTCGTCGGTGCCGCCACCTTCCTGGTCGGTGCCATCGTGGTCGAGCAGTTCATGCACGGCCAGGTGCTCATCGCCCAGACCAGCGAGGGGGTGGCGGTGTCGGTCACCGCCCTTTCGGTCGTCCTCCTGACCGGGTACGGCGGGCAGGTGTCGCTGGCGCCGTACGCCTTCATGGGGTTCGGGGCCTGGCTGTTCGGGGCCCTCTCCCCCGGCGGCAGCATCCTCGGCCTGGTCGGCGTGGGGGTGATCTCGGGGGGCCTGGGGGCCCTGGTGGCGCTGCCCAGCCTGCGGCTGCGCGACCTGTACCTGGCCCTGTCGACTCTCGCCTTCGGGGAGCTGGCCTACTTCCTCTTCTTCTCGCAGCCGTCGGTCATGGGCGCCAATGACCGGCGCGTGCCCCGCGTCCACCTGCCCGGGCTCAGCCTGGCCGGGGCCAAGTCGGAGCTCTTCTTCGAGTGCGTCATGTTCGCCGTGTTCGCGGTGGCCATCCTGGCCGTGCGCCGCGGATCCATCGGTCGCCTGCTGATCGCCACCCGGGACTCGCAGGCGGCGTGCGCCACCCTCGGGGCCAACCTCAACCTGACCAAGCTCCTGCTGTTCGCCTCCTCGGCCTCCATCGCCGGTATCGGCGGAGCGCTGTGGGGCGGGGTCGAGAGGGAGGTCAACAGCAACAACTTCCTCTTCCAGCTGAGCCTCTCGCTGGTGCTGCTCGTCTACATCTGGGGCGTGTCCTCACCGGCCGGAGCGCTGATCGCCGGCCTGGTCTTCAGCGTGGGCTTCGGCTACACCGCCCACTGGATCGACAACTTCTTCAGCCTGGTCGACCCCCACCTCGTCGGCCGCTTCTCCCAGAGCGGGCTGATCCTCACCGGGCTCGGCGCCATGAGCCTGGCCCGGTTCCCCAACGGGACCATCGGCCAGATATCCGACTCGTGGCAAGGCTTGCTCGCCGGCCGGGGCCGCCCGACCGCTCCTGCCGCGGCCGACCTGTGGGCTCCGCCCAACGGCTCGGCCGCCATCGCCCGGGAGGAGGTGAGAGACCTTGTCCCTGCTGCGGACCGATGAGGTGGCCGTCCGCTTCGGAGGGGTCAACGCCCTGTCGGGCGTGAGCCTCGACGCCGACGAAGGGATCATCACGGGGCTGATCGGCCCCAACGGGGCGGGCAAGACCACCCTGTTCAACGTGATCAGCGGCCTGCAGGCGCCCACCCGCGGGCGGGTGTTCCTCGACGGCCACGACGTCACCCGGAGGTCGGTGCACCAGCGGGCCCGTCTGGGGCTGGCCCGGACGTTCCAGCGCCTGGAGGTGTTCGGCTCGCTGACGGTCCGGGACAACGTCCGGGTGGCCGTCGAGATGCGCCGGCGCTTCAGCCGCAAGCGGGTGGACGTCGAAGGGACGACTACGGAGCTTCTGGAGCTGACCGGCATATCCCACCTCGCCGGCCAGAGGGCCGACACGCTGTCGACCGGCCAGGCCCGCCTGACCGAGCTGGCCCGGGCGCTGGCCTCCCGGCCCCGGCTGCTGCTCCTCGACGAACCGGGATCGGGCCTGGACTCGACCGAATCCGAGGGTTTCGGCCGGCTGCTGGTCGATCTGGCCGGCGACGGACTCGGCGTCCTCATGGTCGAGCACGACATGGAGCTGGTCATGAAGGTGTGCACGCGCATCCACGTCCTGGACTTCGGGAAGAAGATCGCCGAGGGCACGGCGGAGGAGATCCGGAAGGATCCCCAGGTGCAGGCCGCCTATCTGGGAACCGACGAAGAGGCCGTCCCGGCGGAGGAGCTCGAGGGCGCGGTAGTGGCCGGCCCGCGGGGCGGAGCCGGCCGATGACCGCGGTCGACGCCCAGCTGCGGTCGGCCCCTGACGGGACCGGAACGGCCGGCGAGTCCCCCGCCCTGGAGCTGATCGGTCTCCGGGCCGCCTACGGCCGCATCGAGGTGGTGCACGGCATCGACCTGGTCGTGCCCCCCCGCAGCATCGTCGCCATCCTGGGCCCGAACGGGGCAGGCAAGACGACGACCCTGAAGGTGATCGACGGGCGTCACCCGGCGGCCAGCGGGTGCGTCCACATCGCCGGCCATCACGTGAGCGGAGCGCCGGCCGACACCATCGCCCGGGCGGGCGTGTGCTCCATCCCCGAGGGCCGGGGTATCTTCCCCAACCTCACCGTCGCCGAGAACCTTTGG